>JAMOPK010000150.1 GCA_027064565.1 Caldifarciminota bacterium
AGTTTCTTTATCGAGACCCATCGTCAGGAATAAGGTATTTGATGATCAAATCGACGAAAGGAAGCTGTGTATATTTTCCCATGTTTTTCCTCCGTTTTGTTGCTGCACATAGGATGCAGGTAGATGGGTATAGACAAGTAGGAGAACAAGAAGTAAAATAAATATGTTCCCTATTGAAAATTATTTAACATGCTCTTGATAGTCCGAAAGGTGGTGAAAAATATGAAACGCAATGGGTTCACCCTTATAGAAATAATGATTGTGGTGGCAATCGTTGCCATTTTAGCGTCATTAGGGATTGCTCAATACCAGAAATTCCAACTTAAAGCAAAAACATCGGAAGTTAAGGTCGTCATAGGTGCAATTGCTGCAGCCGAGGAGGCTTACGCGGCTGAAAATGGAGTTTATTTATCATCTGAGTGGGCACCGCCATACACTGCACCTGGATGCAGACCTTGGCAGCCCACCACTACTCATTTCAAAATCTTGGGTGTGAAAGTTGATGGATGTGTCTATCACGTCTACGGTGTAGCACGAGGTGACTGGCGCTATCGCGAGGACCTCGCAAGTGTTGAACCTCCTTTCAATGATACAATACCAGCTACTGACAACATTGATATTTCAATAATTGCATCCGGAGAACTTGATGGCGACGGCATTTGGAGCTTTTATGTCAGCACCGATGAAGATAGACGCATAGTCCATAGATACGACGACTTCTAATGAAAGAGACCGTTAAAGAAATGGAAAATTGTGGAATGAGTTTGAGGAATTAGCCAAATTAGGCATTCCCCCTAAAAACGCCTTTGGCAGTTTTACAAGAGTTCGTTGACTGAATCTGATGGAGTTAATATAATTGCGGCCATGAGAAAGAATTGCAGGCTTCTTTTGATAGAAGATAGCCCCGAACTTTCCGGACTCGTTAAGACCATTTTCTCCATCCAATATCCACAGTTCCACGTGGAGACCACAAACAGCATTGCCGAAGCGCTCGGCAAGGTTTCCGAAAACGATTACGATCTCATAATCACGGACGTGATGTTTCCATCCGGGAGCGTGCGAAGTGTTTTTGACAAAGTGCGGGAGAAGGGATACAAAGTGATCCTGCTGACCGGGATGGAACCTTCCTTGCTTTTAGATGAGACCGCGGGCTACGAAGATATAATCATCGGCGTGATCAGGAAACCATTTTCTTTTGAGGAATTTATTGCCCAGTTCAATAAAATCATTGAGAGTTTTTGGGCGGAATCAGGGGAACAGGTGTAATTTTCTCACTGAAACGCAACAATTTTTTGACTGCTCTGTCAATGATTTCCTGCACAAGCTTTTCACGTTCCTCATGCGGCACTTCCGGGATGTAGCCACCGGCCATGACGTTATGGCCTCCGGCAGATCCGCGATCGTCAATGATTCCCCTTATGACTTCCGAGGCATCGGCCTCTTCAGAGGCGTCGGTTCTCATCGAGATGTAGAGGTCTCCCCGATAGAATCCGATGGCGATTGACCACCTAACACCTTCTATTCTCAGGAGGTATTCTGCCACTTCAGCAACAAGGTCGGGCCTGTAAAGCGTCCCTATGCTCGATATCGCAATGTCGTTGTAAAGCCAAGCTTCTCCCAGAGCGTTGTGGAGGGAGCGGAAATACTCAAGTGGCAGTTTGGGATATTCTATCCGCGCCAACTTCTCACGATCGAGTAAGGGAAATAGGAACTTATAAGCCTCGATGTCCGAATCCGTGCTTTTCCGACTAAGGTCTCTGGTATCCGTCTTGATGCCGTAGAAAAGGGATGTGGCTACATCCGGCGGGATTTCCACGCCGTAAATTATCAGATACTCGGTTATAATCGTGGCACATGCCCCATATTCCGGCCGAAAATCGGCAAGCGGAACCTCGGTCTCCTCGCTCAAAATCGTGTGATGGTCTATTACAACGTCGGGAATTATGCGCAGGGGGTGATTGTGTGCTCGATACTGGGTATCAACAAGGGCAATGCAGTCGAATTCCTCCGGGTTGAGCCTGTAAAACGGTTCAAGTTTGATGTTCAACTCCTCGACCATAGCTTTGTTTTCGGCCCGTCCGATGATCCCCTTGTAACCTATGACTGCCTTCCCGCCAAATTTTTTCTCAAAAAGATAACTCAATCCAAAGGCCGATGAAATGGAATCTGGATCAGGGTTGTTGTGGGTGACCACGAGGCAAGTCTTTGCCCCCTTCACCACGTCGTAAAACCTATAAACCCTATCCTTATATTTGCTACCCACCGAAATATCCATGACTTAAATGATAAGCTAATCAAATGCCCGTGTCTATCGCACGAAATAAAGCCGCCGGACGGACAGCCCTACATTGCTATGCAAGAACTTACGCGACGGATATCGGCGGTGCAAGCTCGGTATCCGAAGTATCTCGAAAAATTTTTGATGGGATCTTCAAATTGAAAGCTTTTCTAATTCCTGACAGCTGGGGTATTCGACATCTGGAGACGGCCATCTCCCTGTTTTTTTCATTCACTCCATTAGGTAAGCTGGGCGTATCCATGCGATAAAGGTCTTCCGCCTGACGTGCAGGCTGAACATCTCGTCCTCGACAAGGCTGATTTCCAAATTCCTCGCCGTTGACACGGGGCGGGCTAACCCAAATCATAACCCTCTGATGAGATTCCCATCCACTTTAGACAGATACATCCTGCGGGAACACATCTCTCCTTTCATGGGAGGGATAGGCGTCCTCTCGTTCATCATGTTGTTGGATTACATCATCAGACTTGCAGACCTCATCGTGCGAAAAAATGTGCCGATT
>JAMOPK010000151.1 GCA_027064565.1 Caldifarciminota bacterium
AGATCGGGGCGCGTGGAGACGGAAAGGCCCACCACTTCCGGGAACTCAAACACCACCGAATAAATCTCCCTGAGCTTTTCCACCGGGGCGTAGGTGTTGGAATAGGCCTGGAAGTAGGCGATGAATTTCCGGGCACCGAACTTTTGGCGGATGAACTCCATTCCCCGGCTGAGCTGTTCACGAACGGGCAGCTTCGGTTCAACGTATCTGGCCCTCGAACCCGCTTCGTCACAAAATATGCACCCGCCGGTGGCCAATCGACCATCCCTGTTCGGACAGGTGAAGCCGGCATCGATGGAGACACGATACACTTTCTCTCCAAAGGTCTTTTTCAGGTAATCGCTAAGTGCATTGTATCGGCGCATGGGGTCTATGTTAACGCATCCCATCGTGGACTTAAAGGCAAACAGGGAGGAATGACGGCCGGGGATGGCCGTCCCACCGATGTTCTGCTTCCCCACATTCCTTTTTAACTGCTCCATCAGGGATTGGGTCAGAGAGCAGTGGGTCAGGCATCCTGCCCAAAGAATTTCTGACAGCATCTTAGAAATGTGGAGGTGCGGCAAAACAAAAGGGCGGGCATTCGCCCGCCCCATAAGTGATTAGCAAGATGAGTTTGCTTTACACCCAGCCTCTGAGTTTCATTGCCTCGACAACGCGGCTCACTGACACGAGGTAGGCGGCAAGTCTCGGGTGGACGTTTTTCTCCTTATACATCTCATACATGTCGTGGAAGGCCTGGGTCATTTTCTTATCGAGCTTCTCGTAAACCTCCTCGGCGGTCCAGTAATAGCCGGTGATGTTCTGAACCCACTCGAAGTAGGAAACTGTCACGCCGCCGGCATTGGCGAGGAAGTCAGGAACCACGAATTTGCCGTTGTTGTGGAGAATCTTATCAGCTTCAGGAGTGGTCGGGCCGTTGGCCAGCTCGACGATGATCTTGGCCTTAATCCTTGCGGCGTTCTCCTCTGTGATGACGTTTTCGAGTGCAGCGGGAAGGAGCACATCCACATCAAGCTCAAGGAGTTCCTCGTTGGAAATCTTATCGGCCTTTTCGTAGTTGACGACCGAACCGGTCTCCCGTTTGACCTTAAGGACTTCCTCGAAATTGAGACCGTCAGGGTTGTAGATGCCGCCCTTGGAATCGGACACGGCAACCACTTTTGAGCCAAACAGCTCGGTGACGAGTTTGTGGGCGAATTGACCTGCATTTCCAAAGCCTTGAATGGCGACCCTGGCGCCCTTGAGCTCAATGCCATTGACCTTTGCGGCCTCGCGGAGGGTATACATTCCGCCACGTGCGGTGGCGTCGCCGCGTCCAAGCGAACCGCCAATACGGATCGGTTTGCCCGTGATCACGCCGAACGCATTGTAGCCGACGATCTTGGAATACTCGTCCATCATCCATGCCATGATCTGCGGGGTGGTATAGACGTCAGGTGCCGGAATGTCCTTCTCAGGGCCAATGAACCTGCCGAGCGCGCGGATATAGCCGCGAGCAAGTCTCTCTTTCTCGCGCTCGCTCATCTCCTTGGGATTACAAATGATGCCGCCTTTGCCTCCGCCATACGGCAGATTGACGATAGCAGTCTTCCATGTCATCCATGCGGCAAGGGCGCGAACGGTGTCGATGGTCTCTGCAGGATGCCACCTGATGCCGCCCTTTGTCGGACCGAGTGCATCGTTGTATTGCACACGAAAGCCCTGAAAGACTTTGACCGTTCCATCGTCCATACGGACGGGGATGGTGACATGTAGTTCTCTCATGGGCCAGCGAAGCATCTCATGGGTGCCGGGATCCAGTTTCAGATACTCGGCAGCTTCGTCGAGCTGTGCCTGAGCTATCTTGAACGGATTGTGTTCTTTGGACATAGCTCATTCCTCCTTTTGGTTTGAATGTAATTTGTTTCAGTGCAACAAAAATCAAGCATAAGCCATCCATGCCGTGAAAGGCTCATTTTGAGCCATTTTTCTCCCTCAAAAGTCGGAAAAAATCGCGCATCATCTGCGCGATCTCATCGCCAAAAGGGCCTTTGCGCACCACGAAATTGTGATTCAACCGCACATCGGTCGGAATGGAGTAAAGCGAGACCGATCCTCCGAACTTCGGATCGGGCACGCCGTAAACGACTTCCTTGATCCGTGCAAGCACAAGCGCGCCGGTGCACATGATGCACGGCTCCACCGTCGAGTAAAGGGTGCAACCACTAAGCCGCCAGTTCTTCATGGATGAAGCTGCCTCTCTGATGGCGAGTATCTCCGCATGTGCAGTCGGGTCATGGGTTGATTCCGTGAGGTTGTGCGCCCTGGCAACGATCCGGCCGTCGCAGACAACAACGGCACCGATTGGAACCTCGCCTACTTCAAACGCTTTTCTGGCCTCCTTTATCGCCTCCCGCATGAAGAGAGCGTCATCCATCTCCCTGCTCCTTCTCCGCCACCATGATCAGACGGGGACTATCTACATCGTAATCGGAGAAATTGTGGTCTCCCCATAGTCTGATCCTTCTCAAACCAACAAGTTTCATCAAAAACGTCAATTCAGCAGCGTTATAAAAACGCACAAAATGCTGTCTTTCATCGACGATGTTGGCCCCGACTAATATCTTTCGGTCGTTGTAAATGCGCATCGTGACGGGGTCAAAATGATGGCTTTCGAGCACGAAATAATTATCGATGCTGAACCAGTGTTTCTCCGGTAATTTCCCGATAAACAGCAATGGATTGGCATATTCGATCAGAAACCTGCCACCGGGTTTCAGCACCCGTGCCACCTCTTTCAACACTTTGAAATTATC
>JAMOPK010000152.1 GCA_027064565.1 Caldifarciminota bacterium
GGCGAGCCTTGCCGCATGGAGTGCCTGTCTGAAGAAACAGGGAATGCAATCGAGGTAAGTTTTCATATTGTTCCTCCGAAAGGAGAGAAGCGTCCCCGGCAGGATTCGAACCTGCGACCTGCGGTTTAGGAAACCGCCGCTCTGTCCTCCTGAGCTACGGGGACGCTAATAAGTTATCTTAAAGTCCAGATAACTGCCCGATGGTGGTTCCCATGTGTATTCCACGTTCTCGACATAAGCAGCTGGTGGCCCTTTCTTGAGGTCTTCGAGCAGCATCTTGAGAGAACCCTCATCGCCCTCGGCCACCACTTCCACTCGCCCATCGGGCAGATTTCTTACATAGCCAACCAGCCCATAATTTCTTGCACGCCACAGCACAAAATACCTAAACCCAACGCCCTGAA
This sequence comes from Caldifarciminota bacterium, assembly GCA_027064565.1. Classification (GTDB taxonomy): domain Bacteria; phylum Hydrothermota; class Hydrothermia; order B15-G9; family B15-G9; genus WGAI01. The sequence continues at coordinate 405 of JAMOPK010000152.1, forward strand.
CAATTCCCGATATGTAAGCATGAAGCCTTTTCACGGGCTATGAATATAACACACTACCCCACGGACGTCAATCGCCCGATGTAAAACCGCCATTTTGAGCCTGTTTAGCATCAAAATGTTAACCTGAGAACGTATCCTCTGCTGTCCCTGTTTATGACCAGCATGTAAAAGCGTTATCATTATCCGCTAAAATCAGGAGGGCGATAGCATTGAAAGTCACGTTTTTAAATCCTCCGTCCATGAGAGGGCTGAGGGTGCCGGAGAGGGTGTTCGGCTGCAATTATGGGCTTTATCCCATTCCCAACGTGTTCGCTTTGACCTATGCCGCCGTGCTGGAGGAAGCCGGGCATGAGGTGAGATATGTTGATGCACCGGTGGAAGGATGGTCAGAGGAAGACCTGCTCAATTTCCTTTCGCACGACGATTCGGATGCCTACGTTTTCTATTCGGTAAACCTCTCAAGGAAGCTTGACCTTCTAACGCATTCCCTGATCAGGAGATACCGGGGCGATGTGCCGATTATCTTCACAGGGCCGGGCCCATCCTACCAGCCCTATGCGGAGAGCTACATAGTGGATGGAGCGACCTATGTCCTGCGGGGCGAAGTGGATTTCGCAATAAGGGAGCTTGTCGATAAACTTCAGGATAACCTTGACATATCGGATGTCCCGGGACTTTCGTGGAAAGAAGGAGATGCTATCCGCCATAACCCTCCGCCGCCTCTTATCAGAAACCTCGATGTGCTTCCGTTTCCGGCCCGCCATTTGATAAAACGTGAACTCTATTACAACCCGAAACTCGGGGACGCACCGTTCACCGCAATGGTCACTCAGAGGGGATGTCCCTATCGATGCAAATTCTGCGTTCCTAATTCGCAAAGCTTTTCGAGGAAACTTCAGTTCAAAGTCTGGCACGGACGGCCTGTGCCTCCTGTGGGCTTCCGCTCGCCCGAAAACGTGATAGAGGAATTCAAACTCCTCGAATCCGAGGGGTATAAGACGCTCACCATTATCGACGATGAGTTCATATTGCAGAAGAAAAGGACCATGGAAATCCTCGAAGGAATCAGGGGAACCCGGATAAGGTGGTCATGCCTCGCCCGGGCCGATTTCCTCACCGATAGAGAAGTTATAAGAGCCCTCGCAGAGGCCAATTGCGTCGAGATAGACATCGGCGTCGAATCCTTTGTTCAGAAGATACTCGATGACATCAAAAAGGACCTTGATGTCAGGACGATAGAGGTTGCCATCAGGAACCTGAAAGATTTTGGCATCGAGCCGAAACTTAACATCCTTTTCGGAGCATCCCCGCTTGAGACCGAGCAAACCATCAAATACACCTTAAGACGTGTCATCGAATTGAGACCCGGTGTGGTGATGTTTAGCATCGCCAATCCATTTCCGGGAACTGAATTCTACGATGAAGCCCGTGAGAAACGCTGGTTTGTTTACGGAGACTACGTGCCGGTGGATGTCCAGAAGGAATCGATCATAAGTTATCCCCATCTCCCAAAGAAGCGGCTGGAACGGCTCACTCGCCTCGCAAATTACAAGTATTACCTGGACCCGGTATTCCTGCTCAAAAATCTGAGGAGATTCAGGAATCCGATCGTGTTTCTTCGTTCCCTGAGAAGCTTCTGGAAAAAGCTAAGCCCGTGAAAATGCTGGTGTTACAGGAAGTATTTAGTCCTTATTATGTTGATGTATCCAAATGCAGGTTTGTTTTGATCAACGATATTGGTTTGCGCATCCGCTTGTCGTTCAAATTGCTCAGCTGGGCAAATAAATTCCCCTTCAGCAAATTGATGACGGAACGACTGTCAGCCATAACTTTGGTTGACCAAATCAAAAGTAGCTTATTTTGCATCTCCATAAATCATTAGAGCGACAAATAATCTTAGATGTTGACTTTGATTATGCACAACCTTATCCTAACTTCTGCTATGAAAGGGATTAACAAGCAGTTAAAGAAATTTTACCTTATGTATTCCAGAGATCAGGATGCCGCTCTTGAGTATCTCAGGAGTTTGGCACTTGATAATCCATTCCTTTATACGCCGCTTGGCATCTTTTTTTACCGTAGAAGCATATTTATCGAAGCGGAGATGATGTTCAGAAAGGCGATCTCCCACGATAAATTCGACTTTGTTGCTTACTACTTTCTGGGCAAGACGCTGGAAGAATTAAATAAGCCTGATGAGGCTTTTTCGATGTATGAGATGGCTTTCGCAATCTTCCCGTGGGATATCGATATTCAGCAAGACTATTATAGAATGAGACAAAAGTCTTCTATCAAGGAAACAGAGGAGCAAAAAGCAGAGGCTAAGGGAGAAAAAGAGGATATCGAAAAGATCAAGGAGATATTTTCCAATCCCGATGAAATTTTGAAAGAGCTTGAATCCAAACTTGATATCAAATTTGGAAAATAATTCCGTGAGGTTATTCCCATGAATTACAAGGCCAGAATCGAGAAGGTAAGGAGTATGTTTCCCGAACTGGGCGTGGATGCTGTGTTTATAACGGATATCTCGCGCCCGGAGCAGTCCGTGCCTAACGTCCAGTATCTAACCGGATTCACCGGCTCGAACGGTTACATCATCATCACCGGTGATACCGAAATCTTTTTTACTGACGGAAGATATGAGATACAGTCGCATCAGGAAGTTAAATGCTGTGAGATCCGGATCCCGCACGGCACCGAAAAGATGCTCGACCTGTGGAAAGAGGTCGTGCCGGAGAACAGTCGATTGGGCGTCATTGCATCCCACATGACTCTTGAGCGGTTCGAAGCCCTCAAATCAGGCTTTGCTGAGAAAAACGTCGAGGTTGTCGGCCTTAAGAACTTCCTCAGGAATCTCAGGCAGGTCAAAGACGAGGACGAAATCGCAACAATAAAGCACGCCCAGGAGATAACCGACAGACTTTTCGACCTGATCGTGAAGGAGCTGGTCAGGCCGGGCAGGATGACCGAGCTCGACCTTGCCGCAGAGATCGAATATCAGATGAAAAAATTGGGTGCATCAGGCCCGAGCTTCGACACCATCGTCGCCACAGGGGCACACACGGCCCTGCCTCATGCCGCTCCGAGAAACGTCGTAATTGAGAACAATACGCCGCTCCTGATCGACATGGGAGTCTATTTCAACGGCTATGTCTCCGATATGACGAGGACGGTCTGGATAGGCAACAACCCCGATCCAGAGTACGAAAAGATTTACCACATAGTCCTTGAGGCCCAGAAAGCAGCTGAAGAGGGCATCAGGCCAGGGATGACCACCGTTGAGGTCGATAAACTTGCGAGGGACGTTATCGCCTCGAAAGGATACGGCGACAGATTCATCCACAGCCTCGGCCACGGGGTGGGCCTGAACATCCACGAAGCACCCATCGTATCGAACAGGCCGGAAACCGCCGTGGAAGTGGTCGAAAACATGGCCTTCACGGTCGAACCGGGCATTTACATCGAGGGTTTTGGAGGCGTTAGAATAGAAGACATTGTCATCGTTCGCCATGATGGAGCGGAAATCATAACCGCTTCCCCAAAAGATAAGCTCTTGAAAATTTAACCAAGCAAGGAGGAGGTAAATTATGCCTGATCTTAGACCCGGAATGGCGATCAAGTGGAACAATGAAATTTACCTTGTAATCGATTTCCAGCACATCCACATGGGACGTGGGGGATCAACCACCAGAGCCAAGCTGAAAAACGTCCTGACGGGACAGGTCAGAGAGGTCAGCCTTCGTGACTCCGATAACTACGAGGAAATCAGGATAGACCGTCAGCCTGCGGTCCTGTCCTACATCGCCGGCAACGAATACCACTTCATGGACAACGAGACCTTCGAGGACATAGCTTTCACCGCCGAGCAGCTCGGCAAGGATATCACGGATTATTTGAAGGAAGGGATGGAAGTCACGCTTCTTTACGCCGAGGGCAACCCGCTGACCATCGAACTACCATATTTTGTTGAGCTTGAAGTTGTTGAGACTGACCCCGGTTTGAAAGGCGACACGGCGTCGGGCGGCTCCAAGCCGGCGAAACTTGAGACCGGGAAAGTGATTCAGGTGCCGCTTTTCATCAAAATTGGCGACATCGTGAAGATCGACACGAGGACCGGGCGCTACATCGAGAGGGTGAAATGATGGATTGCGAAAACATCAAACCTGAGGTCATTCAGGAACTGGCGTCAAAGGACATCACTTTCGACGCCGAGAAGATCAAGGAGTTGATGCAGCTCCTGCACGATCTGGGAATGGCCGAACTGGAGATCGAGACACCCGTGGGCTACCTGAGAATTTCCAGATACTCCGAGCAGCCGATGGTGGTTCAGCAGGCGATTCCGGCACAGCAACAGCCTGTGGCCCAGCCTGTCGCTCAGGCAGTGCCTCAGAAAGCGGAGGAGCCGACCGGGCAGGAGGCCGAAAGCGTCGATGAGAACCTGCACGAGATCAAATCCCCCATTGTGGGCACATTTTACAGGGCGCCGGCCCCCGGTGAAGCGCCGTTTGTTGAGGTCGGAGACCACGTTAATCCGGGCGATGTGCTGTGTATAGTTGAGGCGATGAAGGTGATGAACCAGATCAAATCCGATGTGGCGGGAACGATCGTTGAGATATTGCCCAAAAACGGCGAACCCGTGGAATACGGGCAGGTGCTTTTCAGAATAAGGCCGGATTGAAGTCCAATTTGAATCGAAAAATCCTGAGCCGCTGATCATGGCGGCTCATTTTTTATTGCCACCACGGAGGTGAAGGACATGGAACAGAGGAGCTACAGATATTTCGATTTCATTCTGGCTCTTTTTGTCACAGTTCTGATCGTGAGCAACATAGCTTCATCGGCCAAAATCGTCGATTGGGGATTTTCCCTGTTCGGCGTCAGGATGGCCTTTGATGGCGGGACCTTGCTTTTCCCGATCAGCTACATCTTCGGAGATGTGTTGACCGAGGTTTACGGTTACAGGAGGTCGAGGCGTGTCATCTGGTCGGGTTTCGGTGCCCTTGCCCTGACGGCTTTCGTCCTGTGGATTGTGAAAATCCTTCCGGGAGAAGCGACATGGGAACAGTATGCCGGTCAGAAGGCCTACGATGCCATCCTCGGCGGAATGACGTCCGGAGGCATCGTCATCGCCAGCCTCACCGCCTACTGGGCCGGTGAGTTCTCCAACTCATTCATAATGGCGCAGATGAAGATACTGACAAAGGGCAGGTTCCTATGGATGAGAACCATCGGGAGCACCATCGTCGGCGAGGGTGTGGATACCACGTTGTTTGTCCTGATCGCAACGCTGTTCGGCGTTTTCCCGTGGTCGATCTTCGCCAGCCTCGTCCTCACCAATTACCTGTTCAAAGTTGGCGTTGAAGTGGTGATGACCCCCGTGACCTATCGAATCGTCAATTTCCTCAAAAAGGCCGAAAACGAGGACTATTACGATTACGAGACGAATTTCAATCCGTTTTTGATCGATTTGAGGTGAAAAATGAAAGCGATAGAGCTCTTTCGGAGCCTGAAATCCGATAACATCTCAGGTGCTTCAACGCTTCTGCAAAAAACTGTCGATGGACTTCAGAAGCTTGATGGTTCCGAACTCTCAAAGTTTATCGATCTACTGCCGGAAACGCATCCGTCCATGGCTCCGATCCTGTCCCTCTGGCAGGCGCTGAAAAATGCTGTTGAAACCGGCGCATCCCGTGAAGAGATACTCCAGAGAGCCATGGATTTTCTGGAAACAGCGTCGAATTCGAGGGAAGCAACCGTAAGATTGGCCGTTGAAAAGCTCTCAACCTGTCGAAATGTGGTCACCATTTCCCATTCGTCCCTTGTGGAAGCCGCTCTGGTTCAGCTGAGCAAAAACCCGAAACTGCACGTTGTGGTGGGAGAATCCAGACCCATGAGGGAGGGGATAAACCTCGCCCGTGTCCTGCATTCCAGCGGCATCAAAGTGACGCTTGTGGTGGACATGGCTGCGGTTTACATGGTGAAAGATGCTGATTGCGTGGTTGTGGGCGCCGATGCGGTGACGCCCGACTCCGTCATCAACAAGGTGGGCACGTTTGCCCTTGCACTGGCTGCCAGAGAATACAGAAAGCCCGTTTTTGTGCTCGCCAGCGTGGATAAGTTCCTGTGCGGCTCGGCAGCGGAAAGACTTGTTATTCCGACCAGAGACCCATCCGAAATCGTGGAAAACGTCGATTTTGAAGTCAGGAACTTCTATTTCGATGTTACGCCGAGGCGATGGGTGGAAATTGTATCGGACAGCCCTCAATCCTGCGACTGATCCACCTTTCGACAGGCGATAATGGCTTGCGGCAGAAAACACAGCTTCTCAACTGTTCCTCGGGACGAGATGCAAGTCCAGAACCATGCGAACACTCAAGTTCGACCGCATAGGCTACCTCGTGGAGAAAGGTATTCCAAAAATCCCGGCGAGAGTTTAAGCTCACGCTCGTTGTATCTGACAATCGAACATTTAAACAGCCGTGATGGGGGGAGTGTTATGACCGGGAATCGGGGAGTTCTTTCAGGTTTTGTGGCATTTAAAATGCCCAGAACGGCACAAACAGCACCCTGCATCCATTGAACTCCTTTATTCCTGACGAAGTTCTATTTATGACCATTGCAGCACGGGATTTATAAGTTTTAATGAATGAAGCAAGGCTGTTGGGTATCCGGAATTCCCTCATGGAGCGGTTTTTGACCTCAATTGGGATAGGCATATCGTTATGAAAAATCACGAAATCCACTTCCTGTCGGGTCTTCGTCCTCCAGTAGTTTACTCTCTCCCAGATGGGCAACAACTTTAAAAGTTCCGATAAAACAAAGATTTCGCCCAATATCCCTCTGTCAGGCCTGACTGTCGGATCGGAGAAGGAATCGATAGCCATGTTCCGGATCCCGGGGTCATTAAAACAAATTTTGGGGTTTCTTTTCAATTCGGTTATCCGATTGCGATGGAACGGCCTCAACGTGCTGACTATGAGTGCATTTTCGATGGCCTCGACATGCTTTTTCAGAGTTCGGAAATTTATCCCCAATTCTGAGCTTAATCCTCTGAGTCTCAGAATCCCGCATCCCGAAGCTGCCAGCGCAGAAATAACGGCCATGAACCGCTCGAACTGTCCGGATGATGTCAACATCAAAATGTCCCTCTCGAACACCATGCTCAGGATGCTGTAAAGCAGATGTTTTTTGATTTCAGGGTCAGTTTCAAGGACAACGGCGGGATACCCTCCAAAGGTGATAAACTCGGCGACCAACCTGTTAAGTTGCTCGATAACGGCGTCTTGCGGGGCTGGAGGGACATCATTTACCTTGCCTTCCAAAATGAACTCTCTTACAGTCCGGCGGTGTTCCGATGTGAACCTTTCAAGGAACGGGTCCCTCGCACGCAGGAATTCGCTGAAACTGAAAGGCATAAGCCTGAAAGAAAGCACTCTGCCGGCCATCTTTGCGGCAATCTCCCGCAGTTGCACGCTTATCGAGCCAGTGAAGATAAGCTTCACCGATGTCAGGTCGAAGATGGTCTTCAGCGCATTTGCTGCATCGGGAACGAGCTGAACCTCATCCAGAAACAGAAAGTTCTGTCTGTCGACTTTCGTAAGCGTCTTTACGAATTCAAGAGGATCAGCAGCGAATTGTTCTGCCGACTTTCTGTATTCAAAAGAGACATAGACCGCATGCCCCAGACTTCTCTTTTCCACCTGCTCCTTCAGGATGTTAAGCAAAGTTGTTTTGCCTGATTGTCTTGGGCCAACTATGGCTATGGCCTCTCTTCTCCCTATGACTTTGAGGATTTTCTCCGCAATATCCCTTTTGACGATCATTGCAGCAAAAGTTTAACTTTTGTTGTATTCGAATGCAACAAAAGTCTTACTATTGTTGCGCAGGAGCTCGGCCTTTTCTCTGCACCTCCCCATGGGGCGTTTCGGGCACTAAAATCTTAATCATGGACAAACTCAAAGAGTTGATGACAGTAAATGGCCTGACGGAAGCATGGATTGTCAAGGACCTCTTGATGAACAACGGGATAATGGCAGAGCTTCATTATGACCCGGTGGCCTCCATCATGGGGCTGAATATCGGGAAATTGGGGGCTGTGAAAATCCTTGTAAGGGAGGAGGAACTCGAAGATGCAAGAAAAATTATTGAATCCGCCCTCGGAACTGATCGGGATCAAGGGCTATGAGGGCACCACCCTAATAGATTTTCCGGGCCGAATATCCACGCTGATCTTCATAGGCGGCTGCAATTTCAGGTGTCCGTTCTGTCACAACCCTGAACTTGTGCTTCCGGAGCTTTTGAAACAGACACCGACGCTCAGCATGGACGAGATCAAGGGAATCATCAAAAAGAGGAGCAAGCTGATAAGGGGTGTCTCTTTCACAGGCGGCGAGCCTTTGATCTGGAGGGGGCTTCCGGAACTCCTTGCGTGGATCAAAAACGACCTCGGCCTGCCTACTAAAATCGACACTAACGGCTATCTTCCCGATAGGCTGCGTGACGTGATAGACAGGGGACTGGTCGATTACGTGGCCATGGACATCAAGGCGGCGCCGGAAGACTACCCCAGAGCGACCGGGGTGCCCAATCTGGACTTCGGACGGATACTGGAATCGGTGGAGCTGATAAAGACTTCGGGCATCGAGTATGAGTTCCGCACTACCGCTGTGCCGACTTTCGTGACCGAGGAGACGATGCACAAAATTGGCGAGGTTTCAAAGGGCGCCCGACTTCACGCTATCCAGCAGTTCCGTAACCTTAAGACGCTCTCAGGCGATTACGCTGACATCAGGCCTTATCCCCGCTCGGTGCTGGATAAGTTAGTGGATATTCTGTCGCAATACGTCCAGCAGGTGGAACTGAGAGGGGTGTGAGTTGCAGGGGATCGGCATCGACCTCGTCGAGAATCACCGAATAGGCAGACTCATCGAACTCTACGGCTCAAAGTTCCTCAGCCGCATCTACACCGAACGGGAACTCCTCTATTGTGCCCCAAAGGCCAATAGTGTTCAGTGTTTTGCCGCACGTTTTGCCGCAAAAGAGGCCTTCATGAAAGCTGTCGGCATGGGATTGGGAGAGGTTCGATTTAAGGATGTTGAGGTTGTCAACCTTGAGACCGGCCAGCCTGAGCTGATTTTGCACGGCAGGGCGTATTCGCTGGTCGGTCAAAGGAAAGTCATGGTCAGTTTGAGCCACACGGACTGTTGTTCCGTTGCCGTTGTTGTGATATTCTAACGATTCGAGATTGTTTCTCAAATATTGCAATAACCGATTGTGTTGCATTAAAATCATTGGCATGAAACTCGAAAAAGATATTGTCCTCTACATCCTGAGGGAAGTGCCTGACCAGCACCCGTTCAGGCTCAGTCGATTTTTGTTCCTGATCGATCTGGAATACCTCCGCAGACACGGGGAAAAGCTGACGGAATTCTACTACCAGCTTTTCCCGGAGGCATTTTTCATCGAAGGATTTCCACAGTTCCTTGAGAACATCCCTGAGATAGAAAAACAGGTAGAGTATGACGAAAAGGGCAACCCAAAACGCGGCTTTTTCCGGCTCGTGAAAGACGTCGAGGTCGAACTGCCGCCCGATGTCCGCGAAGTCGTGGATGCAGTGCTCGCAAGATACGGCCAGCTTCCAGATCAGGAGCTGAACTCAGTTGTTGTGAGCTCGCCGGAATATCGAAAGTTCCTTGAAGGTGATGGATAGCCGTTGCCTTAAGTGCCCGCCTCGCCCTGTCCGACATAATTTCAGAGAGAACCGCCCAGAGATTGACCTATTGTCAGTGGAGCTTTTGGCCTATAGCGCTTCGATTATTATCTTTACAAGAACGTCAGTCTGAGGCGAGGTTCCTGGCAGTTTTACATGCGGTGATTGACAAAACATGGCTCATGGCTATAATAAAAATTTGCTAAAGTTCAAATCCGATAAGCTACCCATTTGGATTTTCGGGATTGAAAATCAACCCGTTTTCCCCTGATATTTACAAACTGTCGAAAAACCTAAAAAGGAGGTTTTGAGATGAAAAAGATGGGCATAGTGGTGGCAGCACTTGGAGTGCTGCTCGCACTCAATGGTTGTAAACAGCAGCCGAAGGAACCTACACCTGAACAGATTATCAAGTATATCACGACGAGGAAAGTGGTTGATCTGACCCACGAAGTAACCGACTCCATGCCAGTGTGGCCTGGCTTCAAGCCCCCTATCCGCAAGAATCTCTATACAGTTGAGAAAGACGGCTTCTTCATGAACGTCTGGGACAGTGTGGGTGAGCATATTGGGACGCATATCGGTGCTCCTGCTCACTTCGGTGGTGAGAGGCAGCTTCAGGATATTCCGGTCAAAGAACTTATTGCTCCTCTTGTAGTTATTGACTGCACCGATTCCGTCAACGCTAATCCGGATTATGAGATGACCGTGGACGACATCAAGAAATGGGAGGAGAAGAACGGTCAGATTCCTGAAGGCGCCATCGTGCTTATGAGGACAGGCTGGCACAAGAAGTGGTATAAGCCTGAGGAATTCGTCGCTGGGACTGAGGAAGGCAACATGCACTTCCCTGGCCTTGGACTTGAGGCTGCCAAGTGGCTGGTCCAGAACCGTAAGATCGTCGGCTTTGCCCACGAGACCCTTGGCACCGACCATGGAATCTCCACCACATTTGAGGTTGAATACTACCTCCTCGGCGATGCCAACCGCTATCAGGTTGAGGTTGTGGACAATACCGATCCTCTGCCTGAGAAAGGCGCTCTCTTCGTGGTGCTCCCGCCGAAATTCCATGACGCTTCTGGATTCCCTGCAAGGGCCTTTGCCATCCTGCCTGAGCCTCGTGAAGGTGTCGATGATTCCGAGTTCAAAGATTGGGATCTCTGGGACATCTATCAGAAATACCTGAAGAACTGGGAGTGGGTCGACTGCACGCATCTCGTTACCGACACCATGCCGGTCTGGCCCGGCTTCACACCTCCTGAGAGAGTCAACCTCTATACGGTTGAGAAAGACGGCTTCTTCATGAACGTGTGGAAGAACGTCGGAGAGCATATCGGAACCCACGTCGGTGCTCCGGCACACTTTGGCGGCAAGTATCAGCTTGCTGATATCCCCATAGAGAAATTCGTTGTCCCGTTCGTGGTCATCGACTGCACCGATTCCGTTAAGAACAATCCTGATTACGAGATGACGGTTGACGACATCAAGGCATGGGAGGCCAAATACGGCGAGATCCCTAAAGGTGCTCTGGTCATCATGAGGAGCGGCTGGGGCAAGAAGTGGTATAACAAGGAGGAGTTCATCGCCGGCACCGAGGAAGGCAACATGCACTTCCCCGGCCTTGGTCTTGATGCCGCCAAGTGGCTGGTTCAGAACCGCGATATCGTCGGCTTCGGACACGAGACCCTTGGCACCGACCATGGAATCTCCACCACATTTGAGGTTGAATATTACCTCCTCGGCGATGCCAACAGGTATCAGGTCGAGGTCATGGCGAACGTGGACAAGCTTCCGGAGAAAGGTGGGATCATCTTCGTAGGTGCTCCTAAATTCACCCAGGCTTCCGGATTCCCTGCAAGGGTGGTGGCTGTATTTCCTCCGGCAGGCAAATAAACTTTTATGAATTTCAAGCTCTGGAAACACCGGGGCAACCTTTCCTGCCCGATTTCCGGGTGGGGAGGTTGCCCTAATCTATTTTGGAAAGTGTGTCATCGATCCAAATGGCTTAGTTGTGTTGAAAACCAAAACAAAAAGGAGGTCTAACTATGCGTAGAATGATGGCAATAGTGGCGATGGCCCTCGTGATGGCTCTGCCTCTCAAGGCTCAGCCAAATGTTAAAGTAGGCGGCTTGTTCTATCTGTATCACTTCTATTGGTCCAATGCCGATTTTAACAATGATACAAAGGACCACGATGCCCACTACTATATGCACGGTGATATAAATGTGACTGCCGACTTCAACGACAATGCCAGCATGTTTGTCCGTGTTGCTGCTGCCGGCAACTTCGGCTCACATCCGATTTATGCAGTTCCAGGCGATCCAAAAGCAAGCCTGCAGGAGGCATACCTCAAAATTAAGAAACCTTTCGATCTCCCAGTCTGCTTCAGGATAGGTAAGCAGAGAATTGCTTATGACAACGGCCTTCTCCTCTTCGACGGTGGTGAGGACGGTGAGCTTGGTGTCAACGCCAAAGTGACAGCTGGCCCAGCCGCAATCAACCTGTTTGGTTACAAACTTATTGAGGAAGGCGGAATGGGCTTTATCGGAACTGGCGCAGGCACACCCGGTGTTGACGAATCCATGTATGGTCTCTACGCCACGGTTACACCTGTGAAAGTAGCTTCAATCGATCTCTTTGGTATAATGGTGAGAAACTTTGTCCACTGGGATGGCAACGGTAATCCTATACCTACCGAGAAAAACAATCCTATGTGGATGGGACTCCGTGGTCATGGCGAGTTTCCGTTCGGTCTTGATTACAGCGTGGCCTATGTCATGATGAATGGCAAAGACGATAGTAGAAATACCACCGTCAATTACAAAGGTAATGCCATTGAGGCCATCTTCCACTATAGTGTGCCTGTTTTCCCTGTTAAGATCGGCGGCGGATATGTCTCCTTCAGCGGCGACGACACTTCCACTGTCGATAATGAGGGCTATTTCAACCCGCTGAACGGCCCGTATGCCTATGACAACTTCTATGACGGCTGGGTAGGCTTCGGTCCCGCCTTCATGCTGAATACTCCTTACGGCTTTAACCTTGTCGGATTTGATCCTGTGACTGACCTTAATGTTATCAACGGCAACCTTGCATTCTCCTTTGCCGGTGTGCATGCCCGTCTTGACTTCTTCAAATACAACCATCCGCAAGCCAACAAGGATCTGGGTCAAGAAATAGCCCTTAACCTTGGCTACAACCTGCCCGGTGGCGTTGGGCTCGGTGCCGGATTCGGCTACTGGATGCCTAAGGATCAGGGTGATGACCCCATGCTTGGAAGCCTGATCTATCTTGTCAAAAACTTCTAATGAGATACGGATATAAAAACACTCCCGGAATTGCCGGGAAGCCCGTTGTGATTCGGGCGAAGGGGGAGGGTATCCTCCCCCTTTTATATCTGAAAGGAGACGAAGGATGGAAAATCGTGAAAGGTGGAATAGCAGATTGGGGTTCATAATGGCAGCGGTGGGAGCTGCCGCTGGCCTTGGTAACATCTGGCGGTTCCCCTATCTGCTTTACAAAAACGGCGGGGGCGCATTCCTTATCCCCTATTTCATAGCCCTCCTGACCGCCGGTATCCCCCTTGTCATTCTGGAATATTATGCTGGCCAGAAAACGCAGTCCGGTGCCCCGCGCGCTATGGCAAAACTCGCGGGGAAAAACTGGGAGTGGGTTGGCTGGTTTGCTCTGGTGCTTGTCTTTCTGATTTCCACATATTACACGGTCATCATCGCATGGGTGGTTGATCACATCTGGTTCTCCGTCAAGCTCGCGTGGCAGCCCAATGCCGAAACCTTCTTTTTCGATAAATTCCTTCAAAGGATTCCTCAGGATCAGTGGCATGGTCAGCTTGGTCACATAAGGTGGCCGATACTAATCGGACTCATTCTGGCATGGATTGGTATCTATCTTTCCATTTTTAAAGGCCCAAAACTTACCGGTAAAGTTGCCACAGTGCTCATGATCATGCCGCTTGTAATCCTCGTGATCATGGTGATTCGCGGCCTGACACTGCCACATGCCGTTGATGGCCTCAAGTTCTATTTGACTCCGGACTTCAGCAAACTCAAAGACCCTCAGGTCTGGCTTGATGCTTACGGTCAGATATTCTTCACATTGAGCCTGGCGATGGGAACACTTATCGCATATGCCAGCTACAATCCGCCCGACAACGAGATCAACAATAACGCCGTGATAACGGCACTCGGCAATTCCAGCATCTCGTTCCTTGGTGGATTCGCGGTTTTCAGCACCCTTGGGTTCCTCGCATTCACCCTGGGCAAACCTGTGAGCGAAGTTGTGAGGTCAGGCATCAGCCTTGCCTTTGTCAGCTATCCGACCGCTATCTCAAAACTGCCCGGTGCACCAATCTGGGGCGTGTTGTTCTTCTTCATGCTCCTCAACCTTGCAACCACCTCTGCATTCTCGCAAATAGAAGGGATAATCGCCGGTATAAAAG
>JAMOPK010000153.1 GCA_027064565.1 Caldifarciminota bacterium
CAGAAATACGACAGCGAGAAATATCGGATCGAGACCCTGGTTGCACGGACCATCCTGCCCGATTCAACGATAGTCGAGCCTGACTCCAGCGCCATCAGCGATGTGAGTTCGCCTGAGGTCAGCCGTGCGCCGGAGTATTCGAGGCTGATGATGCGTGTGGTGACCTTCCCGGCTTTGCAGCCACATGCGACCATCGAATACCACTACCGGCTCGTTCGTAAAGACGACCGTTCCCTGTTGAGCAGGCTGTTCGGACTCTTCTGCAAGGAAAAACGGGAGCCGTTTTCATCTTCTGCCGGATTCCAGACCGAGGACCCGATCGACACCGTGACCTATGTCCTGAAAGGGCACGATCTTTCCCGAATGGTTTATCACCTGACCGGCGACGTGGAGATGCAGAAATTCGGCGACACCATGATCGTCTGGCGCAAAACCGATGTGCCGCCCATCCTGAGGGAGGAAGGCATGGTTCCGATAGAGGATATTGCCCCTCGCCTTGTGGTAAGCGAGTTCCGGAGCTGGGATTCCGTCGCTTCCTACCTTTATGAGAACTTTAAAAAGCCGCTCCTTCAAAAGGATAGGAGCATTGTTGATGCGGTTTTCGGGCGCTCCAGCCCTCCTGGAGGCGACTCGGCCATCATGGCGGCTTACAACTATGTCCTGCACGACATAAGGACTGTGCCAGTGAAATTCGGAGACGTCGGTTATGAACCAACCCCGCCCTCAACCGTAAACAAACACAGATACGGCGATCCAAAGGACAAAGCTGTCCTCCTCGCCAGTCTGCTCAGGATGCTCGGATTCGATGCCACCCCTCTTGCCGTTCGGAAAAGCGATTCTAAATTCGTGCCCGAAGTGCCCACTCCGGAACAGTTCGACCATGTGATAGTTGCCGTTCATAACGGCGATTCCACCATCTACCTCGATCCAACAGCAAGGTTTACGCGATACGGATACCTTCCGTCCTACCTGATGGGCAAATACGCGCTTCCGATCAGGCCCGGCGGTGAGGTGTTCAAACTGCCGGCAAGGGATTTCTCGACGAACAGAGCGACCGCCACATGGGACATAAAGCTTTCTCCGGACGGTTCAATCGATGGGAAACTGGAATATCGACCTCAGGGACAGTTCGAGGAGAAGCTGCGTTATGAGTTTTTCGGTAAGACCAGAGAGCTGACCACGATGAAATTCCGGAGCTACGCTGACAGGATAGCGAGGGGCAGCGAGCTTGTGGATTACAGCATCACCGACGTAAACGACATCTTCACCCCTGCAACGGCCTCGATGGAAGTCAGGGTCCCTGAATACGGCGTTGTTGAGAGCGACGTCATGATATTGGAACTCCCCGGCGTGGTGTTTCAGCCGCGCATCCTGCACATCTCCCTGCGCGAGCGGAGATATCCGCTGAAAGCAGATGGCCCGTTTGAGGTGAGTTACACGTGGAAAATCCAGCTTCCACGCGGATACAGGCTGACCTATGCCCCGGATTATTCGGATTCCAACGAGATCGGGATGGTGTCTATTACGCATTCGATAGACGGAAACACGTTGAAGGTCAAAAAAGTCCTGCGGATATTCAGGGAACGGGTCAATCCCGACGAATATGGCCTTTATCGCACGCTTGGCAGACAGTTTGTCAGCGAATCCAGCAATATTGTGCTTCTCGAAAAAGTCGGCGAATAAGGGGATATGGGCACATCAACCCTGTTAGGGGCGGGGATTATTCCCCGCCCTTTTGATTTTTGCTAATCGTTTGCCTTGATCTTCCTACCATTCGTTTAGCTGTTCCTCCGGCGAAACACAGGACCGTTCGGGAATCGGCATTGCGAAACTATACATCCTGACTTTGACAGCTGGGTTTAATAAAAATTCACAGAATCAAGGGGTTACAAGGGGGGTATAGGAAAAAAATTGTGTAAAATAAATCTTACGCGGAAAGAAGAGGGAAAGAACACGGGGAGGAAAAAATAGAAAAACATCGCCTGTGGAAAAACATGCGAGGGCTTTAGCCAAGCATTACCTTCAACGGATACAGAACGGTGAAATCATCTCTATCCTCTCGATTTCCCGACTTTAACAGAAAGTTTCATAGAGACTTCGGGGCTATGTTCTTTCAGACTTTCAAGCGATTTGATGGCCGGGGACAGCCGCCCCACCTGATGTTTCGCCTTTCCAAGCTTTCACTTTTTGACCACTCCATCAAAGATTAAGTCAAAGACTGGTGGATCGGGCTTCTCGCCCGACAGGGCTTTACTTTTGAACACCTCTCAAAAATATGGTCAACCGGGGAATCAAAAGTTTCTGAAGAATCACATGAAGATTCGCTCAGTCAGGACGGATAGCCAGCACTTTGACAACGTCACGGGTTCCGTCTTCCAATCTGACAACGAGGAAATAGACTCCGCTTTTGAGGGATGCGATGTTCAGCCTGGCCTCTTCTCCGTGAATGGGGATGGTTTCTATTAACCTCCCTGTGGCATCCATAAGCTCCAGCTGACGGATAGGCACATCATCAGTGGACAGGAGGAAAACGTCAGCCCCGTCCCGCCTGTAATTCAAACGTCCAGATTGGCTTCGTGGCTGTGGGTCTTCCTGCAATCCACTCGCATACCAATTCCTGACCACATCTTCGGCTGGCTTGTTGTGAGGCGTGTAGTCGATGTCGTTGGGACCACCCTGATTCGGATCAGTCTTCCAATACCACCAGAATATCCCTGCCAGCCAATCCTCATGCTGAAATGACAATCTCACAGCTTCGTAGCAATCCCTTTGTTCCTGAAGGTCAACGTT
>JAMOPK010000154.1 GCA_027064565.1 Caldifarciminota bacterium
AACTTGAGCGGAGGCTGAAACTCGCCAGAACCGAGATGGATCACGCTTTTGAATACGATTACTGGGTGATCAACGACACCGTGGAGTCGGCCGTTGAGCGTGTGATCTCGATCATTCAGGCGGAGAGGCTGAGGTCAGGTCGCCTCATCTACGGAGAGTTCCCTGAGACAAAAGTGCTTGAGTTCTATTGAGAGGAGATGAGCAAAGGTAAGAAAGGCACTGAGACAAGCGAATTCGGCGTCCCGGGAAGGGTCAGCCACGACTCAAGCCGGTTCTATTCGAGCAGGCTCTATGAAGAATTCCCGCGGGAGAAAAAGGTCAAATACGTTGAAAACCCGATATCAGAACGCTATATCGACAGGATCCTCTGCAAAAGCAGCGAAAATATGGAGGGGCTACCAGATAGCAGCGTTCACCTGATGGTCACCTCACCGCCCTACAACGTCGGCAAGGAATACGATCAGGATCTGACGTTTTCGGAATATCGCGAGTTCCTCAAAAAGGTCTGGAAAGAGGTTTACCGTGTGCTTGTCCCCGGCGGAAGGGCTTGCATAAACATCGCCAATCTCGGGCGCAAGCCTTACATCCCGCTCCACGCCTACATCATTCAGGATATGACGGAAATCGGGTTTCTGATGCGGGGCGAGATCATCTGGAACAAGGGGTCGAGCGCAAGTCCATCAACGGCATGGGGTAGCTGGCTCTCGGCCAAAAATCCCGTGCTCAGGGACATCCATGAGTATGTGCTTGTCTTCTCAAAGGACACTTTCAGGCGGGAAAACCCGGAAAAGAGAAGAAGCACCATCTCGAAGGAGGAATTTCTTGAATTTACAAAAAGCGTATGGACGTTCCCGGCCGTTTCAGCCAGAAAAATAGGCCATCCAGCACCCTTTCCCATAGAACTGCCCTACCGCTGCATCCAGCTTTACACCTTTGAGCATGAGGTTGTCCTTGATCCGTTCATGGGGAGCGGCCAGACAGCGATAGCCGCCATCCGCACTTCGCGGCATTTCGTAGGCTATGAGATAGACGAAAAATATGTCAGGTTGGCTGAGAAAAGGATAAAAGACTTCCTTATGGAGTTTAAATCCCCAAAATTGTTCGGCTCTGGACATGACAGATGAAGTCGAGCGAGTTCCCTGAGATTCGACAATGAAGGGCGTCTCGTCCGATGAAGATGATTCCAGACAACGGCATTTTGGTGGTCGGGGTGTCCCTACCCTGACTGACACTTTTCCGTTCCACCCTCGCCGTTTCTATCTCAATGCCTCTGGAAATCGGGCAGAGACCGGTGTGTCGAGCGTCCTGCCTGATAGAACCGCCTTCCCTCTCAGGGTTGCGGGAATTCGGGACATCCTTTATCCATCTCCAAAGGGAGGATGAGGAGGTGATAGGATGATGGCGATGGTCTATACAACGTTTCCGGACGAAGCTGTGGCCATGGACGTCTGCAAAAAGCTTGTGTCTGAAAGGCTTGCCGCATGTTGCAACATCTTCAACATCAAATCGGTTTACACTTGGGACGGGAACCTCGAATCCGGGAACGAGGTCGGTGTTATAATCAAAACCAGAAAATCGCTTTTCGACAGGCTGAAGGCGAGGCTCACCGAACTCCATCCTTACCGGGTGCCGCCCGTGATAATGGTCGAGGTGAGCAGGGTCAACGAAGCTTATCTGCAATGGCTCAATGAAGTTACCGTGGAAGAGAAGAGAAAGGATTAAATCTCGTAATCGGGGAACCGGGGAGGTGAACCCGCACCTCAAGCGCCCGCTCTACGTGGTGCTTTATGCGGGCGTGTTTTTCGCATTTCTGCCGCTTCTCAAAGAGGTTTCAACCATCTCGTGGTTCCTGGTGGTCATCGTCCTGAGTTTTTACTTCGATTTCTCCGGGAAAAGGCCGCTTGAAGATACGGCCTACAAATACATCTTCACCCCGATCCTGCTGATAGCCACGATTTACACGGTCTTCATCAATTTTTCCATTCTTTCGCTTTTGAACCTGCTTCTAATGCTCGAAAGCGCCAAGCTCTTGAGTCCCAAACGTATCAGAGACATCATCCAGATCACGGTGATCGGCCTGTTCAACCTTCTGATGGGGGCGGTGTTCACCATAGACCTGATTTTCGGCGTCTCAATACTGCTGTTTTTCATATCCGCAGCGCTCGTTTTCGCGATCATCAACGTGTCCGATGAGATCCACGATGCCCCTGTAAGCTGGCGGGAACTGCGTCCCTTCTCCGTTATCATCGGGACCACGCCAATATTCGCCATGGCACTTGCAGGCCTCTTTTTCCTGCTCATGCCGAGAACGCCCATCTCCTTTTTCACCGGCAACTTCGTCGATCTGTCCCAGAACAAGGGGTTCCCTGAAGACGTCCAAATCGGTTACGTCGGCGAACTGCTCCAGAACACCGCTGTGGTCTTCCGTGCCGTCCCTGACAGCATGATCCCCGAAAACGAACTCTACTGGCGGACAATAACTTATTCCTATTACGACGGCTCCGTCTGGAACAACCGGTTAATGGAAATTGCCGTGTCCGGCAGGAGGTTCCGGTTCATAAACTCCGTGATAAGAGGCGCACCGTTCGTAAAAGTCCAGTATTACCTTGAGCCGACCGCTTCGAGGATGCTCTACACCCTGGATCACCCCGTGAGATTCGCCATGAAGTCAAACCAGCGATTTGCGTTCAGGGTCTCATCCGACTACACGATTTATTTTTCAGGAGTCGGTTCGAGCAGGATCATCTACGAGGTTATCTCACAGCTTGCGCCGATACCGGCCTAC
>JAMOPK010000155.1 GCA_027064565.1 Caldifarciminota bacterium
ACTCGCTGTAATTTCCTTCCTCAAGTGCCCGAAGTGCTTTTCGGCTCACATCTTCCATCCCGATTTTGTGGGCCAGAATCGCCAGTTTGGCCTGCTGCACCGGTGTGAGTTCCGAAAGGCTGAGGGAACGGAGCTTATCTTTCATGTCATCGTCTAACGGTTGATAGAACGAGTAAGCGAAAAGGAGGTCAACGACGTCGCTTTCGCTGTAGGAATCCCTGACCCTGTCCCTGATGTAGTTCAATCCGGCCTTGATGACGCTCCGGTTGACCTCGACCCCGGCCTCTTTCGCCAGAGCCAGCCCCCACATGACGTAGCCTGTCATTTCATCGTTGCTTTCGTCGAATTTCCACCAGCCCCATCCGCCGTCGTAGTGCTGATAGCTGTAAAGCCGACGGAGTCCTTTCTCTATCATCGCCTGCAGGCTCTCATCCTTTTCGACTTTCAGCCCGTATTTCCGGGCGAGTTTCCTGACGATGATGTCCGGCAGGAACCGGCTCATGGTCTGCTCGACGCAACCGTAAGGATAGCCCTTCAGATAGGGCAGCGTGGAGATTGCGACCGAGATGTAACCTGTGGATATGGTCGCATCGGCGCTCAAATTACGGGCCTTTTTGAGGTCATGGGGCAGGGTGAACGTCTGTTCGCTCGTTCCATCGTAAGCCTCGATGTTGGCCGTCGCGGCCATCTCGAGGCCGTGCGGATTGACCGGGAAGGAGAGTTTCATGGCGTCACCGGCCCTGAAAGTGGAGGCCGATGCCTGCACGGTCACGCTTCCGGGCCGCTCCGCAACGACAGTCCAGAGGATCGTTTTGCTGCTGTTCGGCCCCACCGTCACTGTGGTCGGCCCGCCCCTCAACAGCTTCAGTCCGTCCGTCTTGAAGTCAACGGTGAACTCCATCTGAGCCGGGAGGAAGCTGTGGATGACGGTCGGGATTTCGATGGTGTCCCCGACGGTGAGATACCTTGGCGGTGAGATGGTTATGAAAACCTTTTTCCGGGCATAGAACCTGAAGGTGGTCTGGCCGACTTTTGTGTCCTTCGTGTAGGCTTTAACGGTGATGCGCCATTGGGTTATGTTGTCAGGCAGCTTGAACTTGATGGTCGCTTCGCCGTTCCCGTTCGTTCGCCCGGTTGCCATCCAGAAGGCGAGGTCTTTGAAGTTGCCCCTGACCGAGTTCGGGGCCTCAGGCGCTGCCTCCTTCATCTGGGCAAAGGCGGCGCTTTTCTCGGCGTTCTTCTCGGCCAGTTCCGTCAGGTCGAGGTAACGATCCGTGTAGAAACTGAAGTATGACGATGAGAATTCCCACGTCCAGCCCGGATGATAGGTGTAGTAGAGTTCCTTGAAGATGTCGCCGGACATATCTTCCCTGATCTGGTAGATGGCCTCGTCCACCACGCCGAACGAGAAGGCCGAACGCACGGGCCGGCCGTTTTTGTCGGTGATCCTGACTTTGAACTCCGCTTCCTCGCCCGGCAGGTATTCATCGGACACCGATGTCACCTGAACGTTCAGGAGTCTGGACGAATCGACAACGAGGACGTATTCGGTGGTCGAATTCTCGTTCTCACCGCCGACATCGAACCTGAGGCTTATCCATCCCATGACGCCGTGCGGGACAGGGACGTTTATCTCGGCCATGTTGTTTCTGACCCTGATGACGTCGTAGTGGAGGATGGTGTCGCCGGCACGTATCGTCATCAGCACGTAGCCCTTCGGGAACGGCGTTGTGAGAATGCCTGAGATGGTGTCGCCGACCGATAGCGTGTCGCTGTTCAACTTAACGTCAAATCCGATGGAACCGCCCCATCTGTAGCGGTAACTTGAGCGGTAGAACCAGTCTGTCGCAACCATTTTGTGGCCTTTCGAATCCCTGACCACCGCATCGATGTAGTAGCTCCCGGAGGCCTCAGGCAGAGGCATCGTTATCAGGGCCTTGCCTGATCTGTCGGTGTGGAAGGTCGCACGGTTGACCTCCGTCTTTTCCCTCCATCCCCTGTAGATTATCACCTCGCCGTCAACAGATATCGGGTTTCCTTTGACGTCTTTGACTTCGATCACGGCCTGAAGCACGGAATCCCTGCTGCTGTAAACGAACCTGTCGGTCCGGATTCGGACGATATACTCCGATGGATAGACCTCTACGCGCTTCGATGCGGATATCCTGCGGCCGTCGGGGCCTGTCACGGTGGCCGTTATGCGATAGGTGTAAGGGATGCTGTCATAAGGGATTTCAAAATCGAAAGATGCATATCCGTTGTCATCTAACGTGCCTTTGAGGTTGCCCACGGTCTCGGAGTTGCCGCTTCCCGGATAGTAGAACCACCATGGGATAAACCTTGTGATGTTAAGCTCCACATCGCCGTTTTTGAGCGGGGCGCCGAAGATGTAGTCCGCCCTGACGCTGATGTTCACCCTGCCGCCTGCGACGAACTTATCGCCGTCCGTGCTGACGGAGACCTTGAACTCAGGCTTCACGTATTCCTGAACGAGAAAAGAGCTGTATCCGACCTCCGCATCGCCGTATTCGATGAAGATGTTGTAATTCCCCAATTTGGCGTTGTCAGGCAGGGTGAGCGAGTCGCTTATGGCTCCGTATTCGTCGGTTTTCAGGGTGTCCTGAATCAGATAGGTCTCGCCCCAGCCCTGAGAGACCTTGAGAACGACAGTCCTGTAGGGCATGTTGAGGTAATTGAAACCCATGCGCTTCCGAATGACGCCGGTTATGTAAACCGTCTGCCCCGGTTTGTAGATCGGACGGTCGGTGTAGAGGTAAG
>JAMOPK010000156.1 GCA_027064565.1 Caldifarciminota bacterium
AGGGCCTTACACGGTGGTTGACAGCGTCACAACGGCTTTTGAGGATAAGGAGCTGATCGCCTGCGACAATGCTCCCAATTCACCTTACAACGGCAACCTCTACGTCGTGTGGACAAGGTTTTACGATTACCAGAACGGAGGGATACTCATATCCCGTTCCACGAACGGCGGCGAGACATGGTCACAGCCTCAGAGGCTGAGCATGGAGACATACGGCTACCAGTGGCCTGTGCCGGTGGTGGGCGATTCAGGCGTGCTTTACGTCGCATGGCTCGATTACTATTACGAAAGGATCAGGTTTACCCGCTCAACGGATGGAGGAAACACATTTTCGACTCCGGCCACCGTCACATCGTTGAACGGAAGTTACTACTACATCTCACCTTCCGGGAACCTGCTTGTCATCTCATATCCGGCAATGGCGACCGATGTAAATCCCGAAAGCCCCTACTACGGCAATCTTTACATGGTTTACATGGATTCCACATCGGACAACGGGATGGACATATTTTTCCGAAAATCGACTGACCGGGGAGAGACATGGTCTGAGGCGTTGAGGCTCAACGATGATCCTCCGGGCAATGTGATCGACCAGTTCCATCCATGGGTAGATGTGGACGAGAACGGCACGATAACCGTCATCTTCTACGATCGGCGCAACGATCCGAACAACATCCTGATGGACTTATACATGACGCAGTCCTTCGATGGGGGCGAGACATGGACGCCAAACGTTCGGGTGACCTCGGTTTCCAGTTTCCCGCCCACAAAATCCGGGCTGATCGGCGAATATATCGGCCTCGATACCCATCTCGGCAGACCCTTCATGGTCTGGACGGACGCAAGGGAAGGAACTCAGGATGTCTATTTCGGCAAAGACACGACCACGCACGGGATCAGCGAGCCTCCGCAACCTGCACCCCACGTGATGCCTCGCATCGTCACAAACGTTGTGACGTCAGGGATAAGGTTCGATGGGCTGGAGCAGGGAACCTACCGGTATGCCATTTTTGATCTATCCGGCAGGACGGTCAAACGGGGAGCGATAGAGCCTCAGGCTCCGATCGCATCGCTGGAGGGGCTTAAGCCCGGCATCTATTTCGTGAAACTGGCCGGTGGAGATGTGCGTCTGACGGAAAAGGTCGTGAAGATACGGTGAGCCTCGTCAGGGTTAAAGAATATTGGGCGGAATGTCCGGCTTATCGGTCGTCAATCCCGATGGAACGGGTGGTGGAGCTAACGTTAGCTATCCGATTTTGAACAGGTGATCCAATGCCCGCTCTTTGCTTTGTTCCACTGTGAAAATTGATCGGTGGGTTGGGCGTTTCGCCCATCAAAAATCGTCCTGTTCGACAATAGGTTAAACTTTGTCTCCTGCGGCAAAATTGCATTGCGACAGAGTTTAACTTAAAATCTCAGTGCCATGAGAACCTTCATAGCCATTGATATACCCCGAAGCGTGAAGAAAAAGATCGAGGCAAACACTCGAAAAGCCCGTAGCAATTTCCCGGAACTCAAATGGGTCGAGCCGCACAACCTCCACATAACCCTCAAGTTTCTGGGCGAAGTGCAGGAGAGGCGGATATCCGAGATCGAGGCCGGCTTAAAGGAAGTTGCGAGCAAATTTTCGCCATTTGAACTCCAGATCGGCCCTCCGGACTCCTTCGATGCCGGTGGAGCGGTCAGGGTGCTCTGGCTGTCCATCGAGAAGGGCGGCGATTTGTTGACCGAACTCGCCAACGAGGTGGAAAATCAGCTTGCCAGAATGGGGTTTCCACGTGAGAAGCGTCCGTTTCAGGCACATCTGACCATTGCGAGGAGCAGGCGGAGCGGGCCAAAGGTCAGGTTCTCCATGCTGAACCTGCCCCGTGAATCCTTCCCTCCGTTCACCGTGCGGGAGATCATCATCTACAAAAGCACACTGACGCCGTCGGGACCGATTTACGAGAAAATCAAAGTCATCGGGCTGAGGAAATGAACGACGAAGAGATTTTGAGGCTTGGAAAAGAGGTCATTGCTTCCGAAATCGCAGGTCTTAAACAACTTCTGGAGGGGTTGGATGAAAATTTCGTGAAGGCCGTTCGGCTGATCCTGAAACATTCACCTCAGGGCAGGGTGATAATCACCGGGGTCGGCAAATCGGGGATAGTGGGCAAAAAACTGGCCGCCACGATGACCAGCATGGGTACACCGGCGATATTCCTGCACCCTACCGAATCCCTCCACGGCGACCTCGGAATCGTCGGAAAGGACGACGTTGTGATCGCCATCTCCAAGAGCGGTGAGTCCGACGAGTTTCGTGCGCTGATCCCGCTCCTCAAGCGGTGGGGTCTGCCGATCATCGCCATCACCGCAAACCCTAAATCACAGCTCGCCCAGATGGCGGACATCGTGCTGGACATCAAGATCTCGCATGAGGCCTGCCCATACGACATCGCCCCGACGACCTCCACCACCGCAACGATGGCGCTCGGAGATGCACTTGCGATCGCATTGATGAACGAAAAGGGCATTCGGGTCGAGGATTTCGCTGCACTTCATCCCGGCGGTTCCATCGGCAAACGATTCTGGCTCAAGGTTGAGGACATGATGCTGACAGGCGAGAAATACGTTCCCGTTGTCAGAGAGGATGCGAGCATGAAAGAAGTCATCCTTGAAATGACATCGAAAAGGGGAATAACCAGCGTGGTTGACGAGGAAAATCGGGTCGTGGGCGTCTTCACCGACGGCGACCTCAGGCGACTGCTTGAGCGTGAGAAGGATATCTTCA
>JAMOPK010000157.1 GCA_027064565.1 Caldifarciminota bacterium
AGTTCATTATGACGAAACCGGTTGACCTGAAACTATTTGCTGCCGCATGTGAGCCTGACCCTTCGGAGTTGATGGAGATCCCTATCCCGTTGGCCCTTGTGGTTGCGGGCGCAAAAAGTGCTTCCTATTCCCTGCTGCGCTGGGTGGGCTGGTTGAGCGGGATATTGCTGGGCATCGTCCTTTTTCTCGAACTCATGCTCACCGTCAACGCCCTGCGCTTCCGGTTTGTGAGGATGCGGGCGATGGTCTGGATACTGGAGGATTTCCTTGCCTTTACACGATTCCCGTTCACGGTCTATCCCGCATGGCTTCGGGCGGTTCTGACAGTTGTAGTCCCGGTGTTTTTTGTGTCGAATTTCCCGGTGATGTTGCTGACCGGCAGGATAGGCCCGGGCTGGATGCTGTTGGGAGCGGCGATAGCACTGGCATGGTGGCGGATCGTCAACAGGGCGTGGGAGGCCGGACTGCGCAGCTATGAAGGTGCTGCTACCGTGGAGTGAGCCAGATTCGGGATAACTGGAAATGATGTCAGGATGGGAGGCCGTGAACCCATCTTTACCCGGATTACATATCCTAAATTTTCAAGATCTAATAGACCCTCATAGCTGAACTCCCTGTCCAGGACAAGCGAACGCTTCCCAATAGCCACTTCTTTTCTTCATTTTTGGTTCCTCCCTATTAGCTCATGTCCCAACTAACGTCTGAACATCAGTGACATTAGTGCAAATCGATTAGCTTTGCGGTCATAAGACGCCCGCCAACCCTGACGCGCACGATGCGGATCCCCACGCCTTCAGCATCTATCCGGATGTGGTTCCAGCCTGATGAGACCAGCCTGTCTATGGAAAGGAGCTGGCGTCCTGAGACGTCAAACACCTCGATTTGAACGGTTCCCGGCGTTTCAACATTGAGCATGATGCCGTCGGAGACCGGTTTCAACCTGACCGGGCCGACAGGATGAACGCCCCCCTCCTCGATCCGCTGAAGGTCTATCAGCTCGTCTATCCGCTGGATAAGGGTAGAAAGGCCCTCCTGATTAAGTCCCGCGATGTTGAAGGACAGCAGGATGTCGTTGCCTGAGAGAACCGCCACCGTCCGTCCGTGGTCGTCCATCAAAAGTGGCGTGCCAGAAGTCGTGAGCAGTCCCACTGTCAGGCCGGTATATGCGAAGGAATCGTTGCAGAACGGGGTTCCGGGAACGCCCACTATGGCGGATGCGGAATCCGCCGCATCAACCGAATCAACGCCGTAGAGCTGAAGGAGTTGCATGCCAACCGGGTCATCCGCCATGCCCCCGGCCATCCTTGAACCTGACAGGATCAGCTTCCCGTTGTTCATGTATCCGACCGGATCGAGTCCGAAAGCGGAATCCCATTCACCATCGCCGAACATCAGCCACATGGAGGCATATCCGTCGGGTTCGTAGCCGTGGGAAGCGGTTTCAAGCTGCAGGTAAGGGGCCGCACCAGCGAATTCCGGGAAGAATTCCGGATTTGCCTCCAGAATACCGGCATCCACCAACAGCAGGGACTGCCTGCCGTTAACTTTTCTGATGACAAATACATGCGATGTATCGCTGACGTTCGCCGGGTGGAAGTTGTCGAAAGCCGTCATTTTTACGGAGAACAGCATGTTGTTGATGGGTGGATCGGAAAATGTGTATGTGGAATCGAGGCCGACGCTCGCCCAGAGCGCCCATCTTGAGTTGTTCAATCTCAAGAAAATCTGATAGCCAGCGGCATCCGTATCCGGCACCGGCTCCCATTCAAGGAGCGGATACCCCTGCTCGTTGATGACAAATTTGCGGAGCGATGGCGTCTGCGGAGGCGTGGTATCCGACGGGATGATGGTGATGGGGAAATAAAAGGTGTCCGGTGGGTTTCTCGTGTCAGAAGTGAGAATCACCAGGAGGTAATCCCCGGGGTCTAACTGCCGCGTGTCGAGATAGCTGTTCCCATAAAACTCGTTGGTGACGATGTAGTAATAGTTTGACGTGTTTGACCACTGCTGATAGTAGGTGTAAGGCAGTGCCGAAGACGGAGGCAACGTGTCGAAAACGTAAGGGGTATGCGGGGGGATCAGAAACTGCGATGTGTCCGGAGTCATGATTCCGTAGCCTATGGTGAAAATCCCGTTGTTCGTTCCGACGCCTCCTGAGCCGGGCGATGTGGTGTCAACCGCTTTGACCACTATGTCGATGAGTC
Source organism: Caldifarciminota bacterium (assembly GCA_027064565.1). GTDB lineage: Bacteria > Hydrothermota > Hydrothermia > B15-G9 > B15-G9 > WGAI01. Next base: position 2,205 of record JAMOPK010000157.1, read on the forward strand.
CGGAAAGGGCGTTCGACGGTATCTCGGTTGTCACGTTGTCCTGAAAGAACCACACGCCGAGAACATTGGTGTGATACGGATCCTCAAAAGGTTCAAGGCCGTCGTCCCACAGGAGGGCGTTCCGCGTGGCCCGTCCTGAAGCCCCGCCACCGTCCTTGAAGTGGACGTGGTTGCCGTAGTTCAGATAGCCCACCACCTCACCCTGATTGACGTAATCGCCGAGGCTCAGGTCCTGACGCGGTATCGTGTGGATGTAAGCGAACCTTCCGACCCTCAATCCGCAGTTGAATCCGCTGCGCTCGATCCATGTCACGTAACCGGGAGCCACCGCATAGACCGGAGTGCCTTCGGGATCAGGGACATCCACGCCGTTGTGAAAGTGCGGCGGTGGCCCGGACCTGTATTCGCCGAACGTGCCTATGACGTCGTGAATCTGATTCTGAGGAGCAAGCGGCCAGGGATAACTTATCAGAACGACAAGCAGCAAATTCATCTTAATCCTCCTGTTTCAAAATCATGTTTTCGG
>JAMOPK010000158.1 GCA_027064565.1 Caldifarciminota bacterium
TCGATTAGAGGCCGCCACGGATTTATCCTCAACTGGTTGACCTGCGATGTATAGACGTTTTTGTTCAGGCTTGCGTGTTCGATGCGGCACACATCACGCATGTAAACCGTCCAGTAAGGTGCCATGAAATGCCCGTTTCCGTCCAGCGGGAAAATCACGTTGGCCTCCTCAAGCAGGATTTTCACCTCCCGCAGCGAATAGACCGTCTCATGGGCGTGGGGCGTCACCTCATGGCCCAATCCCTCGATGTAGGCCAGATAGCCGGGATGCGTCCGCTCAAATGCCTCGATGGCTACCCAATCGACCTGAGCTGCCATGATCCCGCCATATGCGGCGAGGGTATCAGCGAAATTCTTGAACGCCATCATGTAGTTTGGCAGGATTCGGGGGTCGAAATACATCGGAGACTCTTCAAGGTGGATCGTGAAGTTGAAAAGCAGCGGGGTCGGCGGCGGCAGGATAACGGCTGCGAGGTTGTTCGACCAATCGTTGAACTTGCTGCGGTCGGCAAGTTCGGCAATAGCTGCGACCGCCATGTGCGTGCTGTTCAGGACTTCAGGTTCTGCCCATGCCCTTATGGAATCCCACGTTGTGGGCTGTGAGTTTGCCGGATTGTCCGATGGCACAACTCCGGGCACATTGGAGATCTGCTCGGCATAGGAACGATCAGGGTTCAATCTGACCCACACCCCGTTGCGTGACCACCCGTTAAAGGCCTGATGGATGTGAGGCTTGTCCCACGCCGACTGGACGTGATCATTTTCGCTGAAAACGAGGATTACGCCGAGATGCGGCAGTTTTGCAGCCGCCCCGTCGAAATGCATGACAGCCTCACGAAACCACCAGAAGGTGTCAACGTCACCGGTGTCCGCCAGCTCAGATGGCCATGTGCTCAGAGATTGCCGCAACATGCGGGTAGCGCTCTTCGAGTAGAACCACTTTCCGCTATAAAAAACGGCGTCTAACTGGTAATCCTCGCCGGTGTTCAGGATGCCGTCGTCGTTAACATCCTCCCAGTAACCTGCATCTGCCCAGAGCGTATCGAGCGCACCGTTGCCATTACCGTCGATGAAGACCCGCTCGCCTTCAGGGAACAGAGAGTCATATTGAACTCCAAAGGGCGGTGTCACCTGACAGGTCGTATCGCCGTAAAGCGTGTAGTAGGGATTGTTACGGTCGTCATCCATGAATCCGTTGTGGTCACCGTCCCTCAGCGTGTCCGGGTCGTGACTCCCGATGTCGGTCAGGATGATTTGATCGGATGTCGGGCTCTCCCAGTTCACGAGGAAATCCACGAATCCGAGCGAGTCGCCCATGATGTCCAGGGTCGCAACGTCTAAGTTGCCTCCATTGGAATAGCCGGCCACGCCGATGGTGCTGGTGTCGATAGGGAACTCCGAGAGGTCGGTTATCAGATTTCCGTTGATGTCGGGGATGTCGCCGTGTGCGAACCTCAGGACATCGTAAAGCGCCATGATACAGTTCATCCCCCTTGAGTCATAGACTCCATCAGACTGCATACCCGTCGAAAAGTCCCTACCTCCAGGCATGATGAACGTCACCATTGCGAGACCAAACCACATCATTGGCTGGTTGTAACCCATGAAATTGTTGGAGCCCATGCCACCCTGAATCGCCACGAAAACAGGTGCACCATCAGAATACCTTGGGGCTGTCGGGACATAGACCCTGACAGCTATCCTTCCCGTATGGCCGTTGATGTAAACATCATGCGTCTCAAACATGATGTTACCCAACAGCATTACGACGAGCAGTGTGTTCATTTTGCATGCCTCCTTCCTCATCAGGTTAGAGGGCGGGAGGTTCCATAACTCACCGCAATGCGGTCTCAAAACGTCGGTTAATCCGTTCATTGACCCTCTGTTGAGTTGACTCTATCCTTAAGCCATGTCGTTGAAACTATCCACCAAATTCAGATATGGCCTGAGGCTTATGATTGAGCTGGGCAAAGAATATGGGACAGGTCCTGTTTCCGTAAGGGAGATTGCCAGCCGGATGGGGGTATCCTACGAATACCTCAAAAGGATAGCTCTATCCCTTGAAAAACACGGTCTTTTAACGAGCAAACGGGGGCAATCCGGCGGCTTTGAGCTTGCCAGACCGCCCAAGGGGATAGACATCTACAACATTTTTATGGCTTTCATGGATGAGTTTGCATTGACCGACTGCCTGCTCTCGGAGGATTACTGCGCCCTTGCTGAAAGGTGTGCTGCCCGTGAGTTGTGGCAGGAGATCAACGATACCATCAAAAACTTGCTCCGTTCGAAGACGCTGCAAGATATAATTGAACGTCAAAAAGAACTGGACAAAAAGTTTTCCAAGGAGCTGTAACATGGTCATAAAAAACGGGCTTATTGCCCTGAGCGGACGTGATGAGCCGCAGAGGCTGGACATCAAGGTTGAAGGCGGTGTGATCACCGCCATTGGCCTCGATCTCACGGACAACGAAGTGATAAATGCCAATGGCCTGTTGATAATCCCCGGCGGCATCGATCCTCATGTCCATTTCGACGATCCGGGCTACACGGACAGGGAGGATTTCTACCACGGCACTGCTGCGGCCGCCGCCGGCGGCATCACCACTGTGATCGATATGCCCTGCACATCCGTGCCTGAGGTCACATCCCTTGAGAATCTCCACAGGAAGCTTGACGTTATCCGCCCGAAAACCGTTGTCGATTTTGGGCTTCATGGAGGCGTT
>JAMOPK010000159.1 GCA_027064565.1 Caldifarciminota bacterium
ACATGCGGATACTCGGCCTGAACCGCAGGGGTGACAGGCGGTGCGATGTCGATTGGGTGGGCAGAATTTTCGAGAGGCCGGATTTCGAGAAGGTGCTCAGGGAATCCGATTACCTCGTCGTTTCCGTAGCGCTCACGCCTGAAACTAAGGGGCTTATCGGCAGGGATGAACTTGCGCTCATGAAGAAAGACGCCGTCCTCGTCAACGTGGCAAGGGGCAAAATCATCGACCTTGAGGCGCTTTACGAACATCTCAAAACGAATCCCGAATTCAAAGCTGCCCTCGATGTCTGGTGGAAATATCCGCGCAGAGGGGAGCGGTTCGCTCAGCCCCTTCCGATAGAGAAGCTGGACAATGTCGTCATGACGCCGCACATCGCGCCCAAAGTGCCGGGATTTTTTGAGAGAATGGTGCTCTTTTCCGCTGAAAGGCTCAGGGACTGGCTGAAACAGGAGTCGGCGGCATGAAGAAATCCATCCACAGGTGTCCTCTTTGCGGCTCGGAACTCGTTATCACAGAGATGAAATGCCCGGTCTGCGGCACGGAGATCAGGGGCGAGTTCCAGATGTGCGAGTTCTGTCGGCTCAACGAGGAACAGCTCAATTTCCTGCGCGTTTTCATAGCTTCGCGGGGCAACATCTCCGTGGTGTCAAAAAAGTTAGGCATGTCGCACCCCACAGCGAGGGCAAAACTCTCGGCGATCATAAAGGCGCTCGGCTATGAGCCTGTTCAGGGGGAGAGCGAGGGCGCGGATGTCAACGAAATCCTTGAGATGGTGGAAAAGGGACTGATTTCAGCCGAAGAGGCCGCCGAGATGATAAAACAGAGAAATGCCGGGGGAGGGACTTGAACCCTCACGGGATTTGGGTCCCAGTGGATTTTGAATCCACCGCGTCTGCCATTCCGCCACCCCGGCTTCTTTCGGGTCAAAATTATCGTTTCTCTGTCCATCGTTGTCAACGTCAGTTCGGGATGGCCGAAATTGGTTTTGACAGATACCTTGCCCGGCGATTGGTCGCTTTTGCAGGCGCTGAAATCGGGTTCTTTATAATTTAGCCGATGGACAGACCGTTGATAGGCGCACACATGTCGATAGCCGGCTCGTTCGTCAACGCTGTGAGGGCGGCGGAGCGCTACGGATGCACCGCTTTGCAGATTTTCACGAAGAACCAGCGGCAGTGGCGGGCGAGGCCCTTTCGACCGGGCGAGGCCGATGAGTTCAGAAAAGCGGTCCGTTACGCAGGTTTGAAATCCGTTGTCGCACATGCGACTTACCTGATAAACCTCGCATCCCCTGATCCCGTCCTTTTCGATAAGTCGTTGAAGACGTTTATCGAGGAGCTGAAACGCTCGGAGGCGCTCGGTGCCACCCACCTCGTTTTCCACCCCGGTTCACACATGGGCAAAGGGGAAGATGAGGGCCTGAAACGGGTTGCGATGGCGGTGAAAACAGCCATCTATGAGACCAGAGGGCTGAAAGTTCGGCTCACCATCGAGATAACGGCCGGTCAGGGCACGAATCTGGGGCACAAATTCGAGCATATAGCTTATCTCCTTGAAGCTGTTGGGGATGAAGACAGATTGGCCGTTTGCTTCGACACATGTCACGCCTTTGCAGCGGGTTACGACATCCGCACTCCTGAGGCCTACGAAAACACCATGGCCCTGTTCGACGGAATAATCGGATTGAAATGGCTTCAGGTCTTCCACCTCAACGATTCGCGGGGCGAACTTGCCTCAAGGATAGACCGCCACATCCATCTCGGCTACGGCAGGATCGGCAGGGAAGGCTTCAGGCTCATCATGCAGGATGACAGGTTTTTGCATGTGCCGAAAATCATCGAGACCCCGAAGGAAAACAACTGGGATGCACGGAACCTATTGCTTTTGAGGCGCTTCTGGCAGGAAAAATACGGAGGCGGACATGGATAAAGTGCTGGTCGGGCTGTCCGGCGGCGTGGATAGTTCGGTCACGGCTTACATCCTCAGGGAGAAGGGCTACCATGTCGTCGGCCTGCACCTGATCATCTGGAAAGATGAAACCGATAGGGTGGCGGAGATCGCTAACAGGTTGGGCATAGAGTTCCAGACGGTGGACGTCAGGGATGAGTTCAGAAACGTGGTCATAAGGTATTTTGTCGAGAGCTACCGCAAAGGGCTGACCCCCAACCCCTGTGCCCTGTGCAACCGGGAGATCAAGCTCAGGTTCATGCTGGAGGCGGCCGACAGGCTGGGCATAAAATGGGTGGCGACCGGCCATTACCTCAGGGTCATCGACGGGATGATTTACCGGGGCATCGATAAATCCAAAGATCAGAGCTATTTCCTTGCCCTTGTGCCCGCTGCAATGGTGGAGCGGTTGATAACCCCGCTCGGTGGGCTGACAAAGGCCGAAGTCGTGGAGATGGCCAGAAAGCTCGGCATAAGCCGGTTCGTGTCCTCCGAATCGCAGGACGTCTGCTTCCTTCAGGGCACCGACCTTGTGTCGTTCCTCAAGGAGCACATCGGTGACCTGCCGGGCGAGATCGTCGGGCCTGATGGCAGGGTCATAGGCACCCATCCCGGCACCCATTACTTCACAGTGGGGCAGAGAAAAGGGCTTGGCGTTGCTGTGGGGGAACGGGTTTACGTCAGAGCCATCGATCCGCTGGCCAGAAGGGTCTTTCTCGGCTACACCGCAAGGTTTAAGTTCATGGAGGTCGGCGAGCTTAACTGG
>JAMOPK010000160.1 GCA_027064565.1 Caldifarciminota bacterium
GTAGTCGAGATAAACCTTCATGGCTGACCCTCCTATTTCTTCACGGTGCCTTCTTTGTAGAAGGGCATTTTGACGATAACGGCCTTCTCAAGCCTGTTCCTGATCTCGATGTTGATCTCTGTGCCCCGTTTCCAGTGCCCTTTCGCCACGTAGCCCATGCCGATGCCCTTTTTGAGGGATGGCGAGAATGTGCCGCTGGTCACATGGCCAATCTCGTTGCCGTTATCGTCCAGTATCCGCTGGCCGTGACGTGGCACTGCGCCGCGGCGCTCAGTTTCAAACCCCACCCTGCGCCTCGTGATGCCACGCTCTTTGATTTCGAGGAGCGCCTTCTTGCCGATGAAGTCCGGCTTGTCGAACGCCACGATCCACTTCAACCCGGCCTCCAGCGCATTGGTCGTCTCGTCGATGTCGTTGCCATACAGGCAGTAGCCCATCTCAAGCCTGAGTGTGTCGCGGGCGCCGAGACCGGCAGGCTTCACCTCCTCCATGTCCAGCAGCTTCCAGAAAACCTCCTCCACATCCGGCGGATCGAGGTAAATCTCGAATCCGTCCTCGCCGGTGTAGCCCGTCCTTGAAATCAGGGCATCTTTGCCCAGCACTTTGCCGTAGCCGGAATGGTAGTAGCCCATTTTCGAGAGGTCGATGTCGGTTATCCGCTGAAGGACCTGCTCCGAGATCGGCCCCTGAAGCGCAAGCTCGGCGTATTCGTCGCTCAGGTTCTTCACTTCCACGCCGTCGGCGAACTTGTGCGCGATGATCCAGTCGAAATCCTTGTCCGTGTTGGAAGCATTGACCACCAGCAGGAACCTGTCCGGGAGCCGGTAAACGAGGATATCGTCAACGAATGTGCCTTTTTCGGTCAGGAGGGCGGAATACTGGACCTGAAAATCCTCCAATTTTGCCGGGTCGTTCGACGTGATGTAACTGACGAATTCGAGGGCGCGCGGCCCTGTGATTTCGATCTCGCCCATGTGTGAGACATCGAAAAGTCCGGCCTTTGACCTCACCCATTTGTGCTCCTCGATGATCGAGGAATACTGGACAGGCATCTCAAAACCACCGAATTCGACTATCTTCGCCCCAAGTTTCACGTGGGCATCGTAAAGCGGCGTTCTTTTAAGCATTTTCGCCTCCTCCATGTCTTTTGAGATTTACAGTTTAAATCCGATGTGACGGGCAATTCAAGTAAAAAACGATGTCCCATGACGGCCGGGAGAGCTGTCCCATTGATGCTGGAGCTTCCCGCCTTCCATTTTTGACTGCCCCATCAAGGATTAAGTCAGAGACCGGTGGGTTGGACATCATTGTGGGTCGGGCGTCTCGCCCGACACCTCAGCAAAGGGTGACATGACTAGGATTATCATTCATCCTGAGTCCATGACGGCCGGGACGGCCGTCCCACCGATGTTTGAGCTTTTGCATTTTCTTTTTGGCCACTCCATCAAAGATCAGGTCAAAGACAGGCGGTCAGACATTCTGCCAGAGACCTCAGCGTTAAGCCTGCTCTGCCGGGACCTCGATGATCAGAGTGACCGGCCCGTCGTTGACAAGTTCCACCTCCATAACGGCCTGAAAGACCCCTGTCTCCACCTTCAGGCCGAATTCACGCAGGAAATTCAGGAACCTGTCGAACTTCTCCTTTGCCAGTTCCGGGGCCTCGGCCCTGTCGAAACTCGGCCGCCTGCCCTTTTTCGTCCGACCAGCCACCGTAAAGTTGGATACGGCGAGGACTTCCAGCCCAAGTTCCAGCGCCGATAGGTTCAATTTCCCGTTTTCATCCTCGAAGATGCGCAGGTTGACGCATTTCTCAGCGGCCTTTTTGAGTTCCCTGTCGGTGTCCCCGCGTTCCACCGCTGCCAGAAGCAGAATGCCCCGCCCAATCCTGCCGACAACCTCGCCGTCAACCCGAACTTCAGCACGCTTCACACGCTGAAGCACGATTTTCATATCTCGAAGTCCTCTTTCTTCAGGCCGACGTTGACCTTCAGGTTCCTGTATTTGACCCAGTGGATCAGCTGACCGGTGGAATCCTTTTCCACGAGATAGACCGGGAAATGGCTGGTCTTATCGAAGTAAATCGTCGTGTTTATGCCGTTCGGTTTCAGGAAGTTGATTCCAACGACCTGTTTGCCGTTGATGGTGGTATCGCCTATCACCTTGAGCTGTCTGCCGTTCTTGATCTCAAGGAGCAGGTAACCGAAATCGGATTCGGTTATCTTCGTGCCGCGCAAAGATTTGACCAGCGGGTTGTCGGGCGAGAGTTTGATGCGGATCTTACCGGCCAGCCCGGGCTTGCGGGCATAGACCTTGCCGTTTTCCGGGTTGTAAGCCGCCTTTCCGCCCTTGTCGGAACCCTCGATCACGATCATTTTGATCCATTTCGGCCTCATAAAGGAGTATTTGTAAACCCTGAACCTCTCCTTACGTCCTTTGCGCTCATAAACTTCCATGACGCAGGTGTAATCCCTGACGTTGTGCCATGCGGTTTTGAATTCCTCCACCGGGCTGGCGTTCAGGGAGACGAGCAACATGAGCGTTCCTACCATCATTCACCTCCATGTTTGTGGCGATTCGGCGTGAATTTTAAGTCATTGAGCATGCGTTTCAAAATGGAGGATACAGGCCGGGCTTCGGGTTTCTCCCGCTTTTCCAGCGGTGCCGGGAGGTCAGGCCACAAAGGCC
>JAMOPK010000161.1 GCA_027064565.1 Caldifarciminota bacterium
AGGAGGTCGTCGCGCGGGTCAAAAACGAATTCGAAGAATACGTGAAAATGGTCGGCGAGGAGACTGTGCTTGAGCTGGGCATCGGCGGCGTCCATCCCGAACTCCTGTCGATAATCGGCAAGATGAAGTTCAGAACGAGCTACGGCCAGAACCTGTTACAGCACTCCAAGGAAGTCGCCCGACTTGCGGGCATAATGGCCGGTGAACTGGGCCTTAACGTGGATCTCGCCAAGAGGGCCGGCCTGCTCCACGACATCGGCAAAACCGCTGAACAGGGTCAGGAAGGGCCGCACGCTTTGATCGGCGCCCAGATGGCCAAGCGGTACGGTGAGAACGAGATTGTGGTCAACGCCATAGCGTCACACCACGGCGATGTGGAGCCTCAATCCGTGATCGCCGTGATAGTTGCAGCGGCGGATGCGATTTCCGGCGCACGGCCCGGCGCACGCCGTGAAAGCCTCGAAGCCTACATCAAACGGATCGAAAAACTGGAAGAAATTGCCGCAGGCTACCCGGGAGTCGAGCGAGCCTATGCCATTCAGGCCGGCCGTGAACTCCGGGTGGTCGTTGAGGCCGAAAAGGTCTCCGATGTGGAGGCCTTTGAACTTGCCCGGGAAATCGCCCATCGCATCGAGCAGGAACTGGAATACCCGGGGCAGATCAAGGTCACCGTCATCCGCGAGATGCGGGCGGTGGAATACGCAAGGTAGCGAAAGAAAGGACTTTAAATGGTCAGAATCCTTTTTATCGGTGACATCATGGGCAAACCCGGCAGGCGCGCTGTGCGCGAACTGTTGCCGGGCCTGAGGCTGGAGCTCGGCCTCGATTTTGTGATCGCGAACGTGGAAAACAGTGCCGGTGGTGCAGGACTGACGCTGAAAGTCTATGAGGAACTCAAAAGCTACGGCATAGACGCAATGACCGGCGGAAACCACATCTGGGACAAACGCGAGATTTTCAAGCACATCGATGATTTCACCAGACTTGTTCGCCCCATAAACTACCCCACCGGCGTGCCGGGTGCCGGCTACAGGATTTTCATGTCCGACAACGGGGTTCGGCTTGCCGTGATCAACGCAATGGGGCGGATATTCATGCCCTGCCTGGACAACCCGTTCCACATCGTCGAAAAGGCCATCGAAAGCATGGACACAAACATCATTATCGTCGATTTCCACGCAGAGGCCACGTCTGAGAAACAGGCCTTCGGATACTACTTCGACGGCCGTGTCTCCGCGGTGTTAGGCACGCATACCCACGTCCAGACGGCGGATGAGCGCATTTTAAGAGGCGGAACCGCCTACATCACCGACGCCGGAATGACCGGCGGACTGGACGGCATCATCGGGGTCAAAAAGGAGCTCATGATCGAAAAATTCCTCAAGGGCCTGTCCCAGAAATACGAACCTTCAAAGTCCGACATAGCCCTTCAGGGCGTCTTTGTGGAGATAGACGATAAAACGGGCAAGGCGCTCGAAATCAAGCGGATAAGCAAGAGGATCGGATAGTGCCCATCTCGGGCAGGCCCCTCTCTACTCCTTATACCTCACCACTGGCACAGGTTCAAACCTGTTTCAAAGCTGTGATTTAGGGCATCCTGAGGACTTTCGCATTATAATTTCAGCAACAAATTATCGGGAGGGATCATGAAAGACTTTGCAACTGTTATCATTGATATGCTTGAGGGGAAGGTTGATTATGGAGACGTTCGGGTTGTGCAGAAGATGGAAGAGCATATCGTTGTGAAGAACGGCAAGGTGGAATCGATTTCATCGGCCGAGGATCTCGGATTCGGCGTCCGGGTTATGATCAACGGTTTCTGGGGTTTCGCATCCTCCAACCGGCTTGACATCCTGACTGCCGAGCAGGTCGTCAGGCGGGCAATTGAGACCGCAAAGGCCGCCGCCATAGCTGGCGGCAATCCCCTGAGCCTCGCACCTGAGGATCCCTACATCGACAGTTATTCCACGCCTTATCAAAAAGACCCATTTGACATCCCGATAACCGATAAGATTGAGCTTTTGATGAAAGTCGATGAACTGCTTGCCCGTGAAAAGAAAGTCAGGCTCAGAGTGGCATCCACAAGGGCTTATCGGACTTACAAGGTGTTCGCTTCAACTGAAGGCTCGATCATCGAGCAGGAGATCGTGGAGTGCGGCGCAGGCTACACGGCGTTTGCCATGGACAGGGGAGAGCTTCAAAAGCGTTCTTACCCCGGTGCCTTCGGCGGCAATGTGGCGACTGCCGGCTGGGAGTTCGTCGAGGAGATGGAGCTGGAGAAACATGCCCCGCGGGTCGCCGAGGAAGCCGTCAAACTCCTGACTGCGCCTCCGGCCCCTGCAGGTGAGCTTGACCTCGTGATCGGAACCAACCAGATGGCGCTTCAGGTGCACGAATCGATCGGCCACGCCGTGGAACTCGACCGTGTGCTCGGATTTGAGGCCTCCTATGCTGGAACGAGTTTCGCAACGATCGATAAGCTGGGCAACTTCCGCTACGGCTCACCCCTGATGAACGTCTATGCCGACGCCACGACGCCGCGGGGATTGGGCACTTTCGGTTATGACGATGAAGGTGTGCCGGCCCAGCGCGTGCCCATTGTGAAGGAAGGCATCCTCGTGGGGTATCTGTCCTCGAGGGACACGGCACCGGCAATCGGGCGCCGCAGCTCAGGAGCGG
>JAMOPK010000162.1 GCA_027064565.1 Caldifarciminota bacterium
GTTTTCCATGTCAACCATTCCCGGTGCGCCCACACCGATGGCAAGGGTGTCATCGAGCCGTAGCCTTTCGACGGCCTTACGAATGTTCTCAACGACGGTTTCCGGCCCATTTTCGGCCTCAGTGGGTAGTTTGACGAATTCCTCGATCTCGCCGTCGCGGCAACGCCCGGCCTTAATGAAAGTTCCACCTAAATCCACGCCGATGACGGTTCCCATAGCGCAAAGATGATACAGGCTCTCAGTGTCCGTCTCAACCTTTTCGCTTCCGGCAATCGCCGGCACCCGTCTATTGACCTGCCGGTAATTTGCCGGTAAAATAATGCCGGCAAATCCGGTAAATGGAGGGCGTCATGGCGGTAAATGCGGCAATAAGGATGGCTCTGGAGGGCGAAGAACTGGCGGAAGTGGTGGCTGGAGTGGCGAACGCCGGCGGCGGACGGCTCACTTACCCCGCGGAATACAGGAAGGGGCTTGAGGTCGTAATCTCCGCAATCAAGATGATTTCGCCCAGAATAATTCCGGTAGTGATGCCGGTAAACGGCGCAACTGCCATCATGGTTCCCGACGGCCCGGAGAAACCCTACATGGTTGCCGGAAAATTCCCCATTTACCGAAACGAAGACATTGAGTTCATGGGGGTTAAGGAGGTCGAAAGGTTGATCATGGAAAAGTGGCTTGCCCCGACTTTCGATGCGAGGATACTGGATTTCCTGTCGGTGGACGCCCTCAATCTACATCTCGTCGAAGAATTTGCGTCCCACTTTGAGGAAAAATGGCCGCTCAAACTCATCGAACGCATGGGATTGGTGCGCGGGGGCAAGCCCACCGTCGCCGCCCTCATCATGTTCGGCTCAGTCCCTGAAGCCTACCTCCCCCAGTGCGAGATTAAAGTCACAAGGCGCAAACCTTCGCCTGACAGGGGGATATTGACATCAAGGAGTTTTTTAGGGCCTATTATGGAAAAATTTGGCCATTTGATGGACTACTTGTTAACTGAATCCAATCAGATGTTTGATAGGAAAAAAGTTAGGTGTTTCCGCGAGTGCATCGAGGAGGTCATCGTCAACGCCATCGTCCATCGTGATTACAGCCTGCCGGCACTGCTTGAAATCTCCATCTCCGAGGAGGGGCTTACAGTGTTCTCGCCGGGAGTCCCGCCGATAGAGCCATTCCCGGCAAACGGCGGTTTCATGCCTTCAATGCCGCGCAATCCGTTGCTCAGGCGGGCCATGTATGCCTCAGGCATCGCAAAACCTTATCCGGGCCTGGCACTGTTGAAGGCAAAGGCTGGCGAATGCGGAGTTGAGGATATACGGGTCGAGAGCCAGATGGGCGGCATCCTGACCGTTCTGCCCATCGGCAGGAAAATCGTCGATCTGGAACGCCTGAATCCACGCCAGAGGGAGCTTTACAAATACCTCACCCGGCACAGGGTCATAACGAGGAAGGAATACGAGCAGATGATGCAGATTTCCGAGCGAACCGCGAGGCTCGACCTTGAGGAGATGGTCAAGGCGGGGATACTGAAAAGGCAAGGGCGCGGCAAGCAGATCAAATATGTGCTGAACGTCTGAGGTCAAACCCTCAACTTAAAATCCCAACGAAACTTTTGAGAACACCCTCAAACCCTGATGTATCGTCTGACGCGTTCGAGTATCCTCTTTGAGACGCCTGCTCGCTGTTTGACGAATTCCCTCGCCTTGCGGCCGATTCTGGCCGCCTTCTCAGGGTCACGGGCGAAGGATACGGCCAATTGCCCTAACTCTTTGCCGTCAAAGACCCTGAAAGCAACCCCCGCTTCCATCATAGGGTAAGCATAATCCCGGATGTTCCAGATGTGCGGCCCGAAGATCACCGGAATGCCCGCATAGGCAGGCTCAAGGACGTTATGACCTCCGTAATCTGCAAGTGAACCTCCGACAAAGGCGAGGTTCGACAGGTGATAGACGTCCCACAGCTCACCGATGGTGTCGAGGAGCAGTATCTTCCCATCTGCCGGCTCTTTTCGGCTCCTCAATGCCACTTTGAGTCCCTCGCTGACCAGCATGTTTTTGAGAACCGGGACGTTTTTCAGGTGGCGCGGCGCCACAACTATCCCGGCATCGACGGAATCGACGATTATCTTGATGGCCTCGACGACGTCGGCGAACTCCCTGCTCCGAACGCTTCCGAAGGTGATAATGAAATCGTTTTCGCTGAAGCCAAGCTCCTGCCTTGTAATGCCTTTCAACGGTCTCGAGATGGTATCGTATTTGAGGCTTCCGGTCACGATGATCCTGGACGGGTCAGCGCCCGCCTCCACGAACATCTTTGCGTCATGGGCACTTCTGGCAAAAATCACCGTGAAGGTGTTGAGTAGGAACCTTGAAAGCCTTTTGATGAGCCTGAACCGTGAGACCGTGTTCCGTGAGATCCTCGCGTTCAAAAGGAACAGGGGGACGTTGCGCTCGTAAGCGGAGAGCAGGAGGTTGGGCCATATTTCCGTCTCGATTATGAAAACGGCATCCGGCCTGAAAACCCTGTGGATCCGCGTGAGGTGGCGGTAGCTGTCGAAAGGGAACCTGATGACAGAGACTTTGCCGTTGAAAAGCTCCCTGACCCTTGCAATACCGGTCTCCGTCACGACCGTGTAAAGCACATTGGATTTCGGGAACGTCTCAAG
>JAMOPK010000163.1 GCA_027064565.1 Caldifarciminota bacterium
CCCGAATGAACTCTCTTACCTCGTCCTCGAATCCGCCCACACCATGCAGGTCGGACAGCTTCAGGATAAGTTCTTTATCAGCCATGTCACCGCCTCTCAGGCTATTGGTTCGCCCTTGAGGATGACTTTGTCGGGCTTTGACGGCAGTTCAAACGGATCGGTGTTCCAGAGCAGGAGGTTGGCTTCCTTGCCTTTCTCGATGGTGCCCATGCGATCGTCGATTCCGAGGTTGGCGGCTGCCTGTGACGTGATCGTGGCAATCGCTTCGGCCTTCGAGTAGCCTGTGAGCAGGAAGTAGCGCAGTTGCAGGAGCAGATTGCGCTGGAGCACAACCGGATGGTCGGTCATCAGGGCGAACTTCAGGCCGACCTCGCGCATCGTTTCGAGGTTTTTCCACGTGTCGAACCGAAGCTCGTATTTGTAAGCGAAAGCGTCGATCGGGCCGTAGTTGAACGGCACGCCACGCCTTGCGATCTCCTCGAACACCTCCCGGTTGTGGAGGTTGCTCCCGTGTTCGATGGTGTATTTGAAGCCGTATTCATCGGCGAACCTGAAGAGCGCCAGAAGGTCGGCCTCGGTGTGGACGTGGATGCGAAGCCTGAGCTCTCCGCGCAGCACTTTCAACCATCTGAGCTTCTCGGGTTCGATCTCGGCCTCGGTCTTCTTCCCGCTCTCGATGAGCTTCTCGGTCTGCCGTGCCTCCTCAAGCGCTTTTCTGAGCACTCCGAACACGCCCAACCTCGTCGTGGGCCGCTGGCCTTTGTTGTTCCCGGCATACTTCGGGTTCTCGCCGAGTGCACCTTTCAGTCCGCCGCTCCCGATGTATCTGTCCGACTTGAGTTTGCCCGGAACGTAGATGATCGCACCCTCGCCTCCGATCAGGTTGCCGCTGCCCGGCAGGATGCAGGTCACAAGCACGCCGAACTCGGCCGAGTCCGCAAGTGCAGGGTCCTCATGGTCAAAGGCATCGAACGCATCTATCAACGGGTTGGTGAAGCCGATGTAATCGTTGACGTCACCGCCGTTGGACGGCTCGCCCCATCTGGCAAGTCCGATGTGGGCATGGACGTCGATAAAGCCCGGAGTCATTACTTCCACGGTCTCGAAATCGTCGCCCGGCTTTGTTTCCGTGACATCGACTATCCTGTCGCCATCAACAACGACAAACACGTCTTTACGGACATCCCTGCCATCGTATAGCGTCTTTGCGAGATAGATTTTCATCGCAATCCCTCCGTTTTCGAGGTGAAATTATACTCCAGCGCGGCCCACGATTTCACAGCCGTTCAGTGCAACATGCTGAACTTGATGATGCGATAGCTTCTGCCGTCCGCACCGAGCAACGTCTCAGCAAACTGATAACGTTGAGGACAACCATGGCGTAACATCCCTGACAGCAGTGTTTTTCCATATCCTTGAAGCCCGAGTTAATAGTCATTAAAATCCTGTTCGTTAACATCTGGAATCTTATGGAGGTTATTTTGAATGGAAAGCTTTGATGAGCTGTTGAAACTCCTTTCAAAGGAATGGCAGGATTGGGTCAATTCATGGCCCGAAAATCTCAGATTTCATGCGCTTCTCGTGGCGGTATTCGCTGAAAGAGAGGGGTTATCGATTGATAGGGCCTTTGAGGCCACTGAGAAACATCCTGAGCTTCAACCTATAGTCCTCAACATGTTTTATCACCTGAACGACGAGACCCGTAAGCAGGTGGAGGAAATACTGCCGCAACTCCCCGAAGAACTTGCCGAGCTTGTGCGCAGGGAACCTGAGGAGTTCCTTGCAGTTATAGCTCTTTCACTAGGGGAGCAGTCCTTATCAATCCCGGACGAATTTCAGGATAGGGTCGAGAGGTTCACGGAGCTTAGATCCCGTTTTAAGCGGACGGGCGATAGGTCGGCGATAGACAGCGCCATCGAACTGGCTGAGGAGATACTACACGACCCGAAGATAGACTCATATCCCGATTTCAAGCTTGCTGTTGAGGGCGAACTGGCTGGAATGTTTTCGAGGAGGGGCGAGTTTTGGGGAGACCTTGACGACATCGAGAAAGCGATCTCGATTTACGAATCCATCCTGTCCGGGATTCAGCCATCTCACCCGTTATGGGCGAGCATGAAAAACAATCTTGGGAATGCGTATCTGGATTACTATGAGAGGACAGGGGATATAGGATATCTTCGGAGGGCGATAGAGGAGCTGGAGGAAGCAGTGAGGCTGACACCTGAGGGATCGCCGGATATGGCGAGCATAAAAAACAACCTTGGGAATGCGTATTCTCGTTACTATGAGAGGACAGGGGATATAGGATATCTTCGGAGGGCGATAGAGGCATATGCCTCGGCCGTTGAGGTTCTGGAGCAGCTCATCGGGACGGGGAGCCTTGCGGAACAGAGACATTTGAGGGAGCAGTTTCGCGGCTCTTTCTACGGACCTTTCAGATACCATGTCGAGGTGAGCGACTTTCCTGCTGCTCTCGAATGGCTTGAGAGGACAAAGGGGTTTGAGCTGAGGAGTCTGGCGTCGAACCTGTCGATGCCGTCCGAAACGGTTCCAGAGGAACTGCGCGAGAAATGGATGAAGGTTAATGCCGAACTGCGCAGGTTAAGGGTGACTGGCGAAAACTGGGAAGAATTGAAATCTTTGCTTGAACACCGAC
>JAMOPK010000164.1 GCA_027064565.1 Caldifarciminota bacterium
CGTCGTGAGTGTAAGTGAATTCTATGACGGTTTTCATAAACTGATCCTTCGGAAAATTCTCTTCTTTCGGATAAAACCTTGGAAAGACAGTAGATGGATAAATGCGTCCTTTGGGATCATCATAGGCACACGCAGCCGCCATGAGTAACGTGGTTTTCCCGGAGCCGTTTTCACCAGCTATTACGCTCACAGGGTAATCAAACTTTATTTTTACTCGTTTACGAAAAACTCTTATGTTCTCAAGTGAGATCTCTTCGAGAAAATATGGCAGATGTTTTTTCTTGCCCCGAAGCTGATCCCATACAAGTCTAAGCTCATGCTCGATTGCATTAAGCATCGTGAACTTCCTCCATCTGCGATTACATGCGCATTATAAACTATTTAAATCGTCGAGGGCAATAAGTAAGGAGTTGTAAAACTGCCACGAATGGAGGGGGTTAGAAAATTGAATCTTTATTCCCATCAATCGTAGCCTGGATATTTCACAAAATATCTCCCCACCGTAAAGACGTTTTTTATTAAAAAATGCGAAAACAATCCACCATCAAATGGCTGTCCCAAACTATAGTCCGGGCCAGCATCTCGACAGAGTGTGGAAAATAGACAGCAGAAAGATTAAGGGAGATGGGATTACCATCCCCAACCGTCAAATGAGGCGGTAACACTTAATTTTATCGCTATTAGCATGCCACTTTGACTTATTAACAGAGCATTTGAGGAGGAAGTTGGAAAGTCTGACTGTCCTTCTGATAATGCCGTGAGTGGCAAATGGATAATTCCTGATGAATTACAGTTTATGGCTCGGGGACAAAGTTGAGACCGGCTCTACCTTCAGTATCCTATTGATGTCAAACGTCCGAAAATCTTCCCGCAGATAGCAGTAGGCATCTATTTTGCCCCCTCTTGCCGCAAGGGGTTCGATAATTCGGACAGTTCTGCCGCTGTAAGGTGATTGATAGACTATGCGAACAAGTCCAGTCTCTTTTGCAAGTTCAAAGACTTCTCTAACTTTGGGTTTCATTTTGCTGTTCAGGAGACCGAGTTCTGCCATGTCTTGAAAGGTCTCTATTCCAAGCGCCTTGAAACGTTCCATAAGTTTTATCCAGACTTTCATGGCAAGGCGGGCATCCGGAAGCGCCCTATGAGTTTCCCTGACTTTGATACCGAGCATCAGGGCGAAATTCCTGAGGGAGTTTTTCTTCAGCGTGGGAAACATTTTCCGGGCTATCCTGTAAGTGTCTATAAATGTGTTAAATACGGGATGTTGCCCCGCATAACGGAGTTCTTTGTTGACAAAGCTGATATCAAGGGCTGTCAGGTTGTGACCCACTATGACGGTATTTTCAAGCAGTTCGGAGACACGCGGCGCAATTTCATGGAATTTCGGTGCTTTTTCGACCATCTCGTCCGTTATGCCATGAACTTTGAATGAAATCTTTGAAATTTTATGTTCGGGATTGACAAGTGTACCAAACTCAAGGAGTTTGTGTCCTTCTTCCCACACGACAATGCCTATTTCACAGATTCTGTCATGGCCAAAATTTATCCCGGTAGTCTCAATATCGATCGCCGCATATCTCGCTTCTCTCAACTTCTTTGCTAACATAAGGAAAAAATTATATTGTCGTGAAACGTAAAAATCCAACTCAGATTTGTAAATTGACAAAATAGCCCTACTGGCTGCGCTTCCGGCAGCTTAGTCGAAATATTCCAGCATCATGAAAGTCATTGAAACAGCGAAAAAAAACAAAATCTTCTATGACCTCCGGACCGCGTTGAAAGACCATTCGGAATGGCTTGAGAAGTTGATAAAATTGAGTATAACCTTGGCCTTCTGAATTTTCCGAGAAAGTTTGATGAGTTTTGTGAGAAATTGAATTGTAAAACATGTTGACGGGATGGAGCAGAATGTGAAAGTGCTCGAACAAGATATTGGAAAATTGAAAGGCGACAATCTTGAGATAAAAGCCAAAGAGGCTTCGGCCTATTTCGGTAGGTTTTTGAGACGAATAAAGCTTATCGGCCACAACAAACTCG
>JAMOPK010000165.1 GCA_027064565.1 Caldifarciminota bacterium
CTTCGCGGATACCCTCGACGCCATCACATCCGACCGTCCATACAGAAAGGCCCTTGGTTTCGACTATGCGATTCAGGAAATAGCGAGGAACAAAGGCAAACAGTTTGACCCTTACATCACGGATGTCTTCCTTTCGATTCCGGTGGAGGAGTGGAAGATCATCCGCCAGAACCTCATGACTAAGAGCAAGATTAAAACCGAAAAGCCTTATGTCACGCCGAGGGGCGAGAAGATACCCGAAATCGAGCATATCATAAAATGGTAAACCCTCCATTTTGAACCTCAATTCCGATTGAGTTTATCATAAGCGGCAGACTGAAGGCTATAAGGAGGTCCCATGAATCTCAGTTTTATCTTTGCAGTCATCCTGACGGTTCCACTGCCGTCGGATTCACTTTACAACCTTCTGATGCGGTCTGAAATGAAGCTGGCGGCAGTGGCAATGCATCCCGAAGACACGCTATCGCCCATAAACGCAATCCATTACGACATCCACATCGCCAACTGGGAGGGACAGGAGATCACCGCGTGGACACATGGGGTTTACGAGCTGAGGCAGGATGTGGTGCGGATACCCGTCCATTTTCGGGGATTCACAATCGATTCCCTCAGGGTTGATGGTTCGGAAACTGCCTATTTTCGGACGGACAGCACCATCGAGATAACGCCCCCGCTGCACCTCTCGCCGGGCGACACCTTCGAGCTGGACGTGTGGTATCACGGGGTGCCGCCTTCGAGTTCTGCCGGGTTCGACGGCGGCCTGAAATTCAGCGGTCCTTACATCTATGTGGCGTTTGACCTTGATGCACCCCGCTCGTGGTTCCCGTGCCACGATGTGCCTTTCGACAAGGCGACAGTTGACCAGTTCATCACCCTGCCGAACTACTACACCGTGATCGCCAATGGCTCACTTGTCTCCGTCGATACGCTGGATTCCGTTGTCACCTATCACTGGCGCGAAAATTACCCGATTGCCACCTACCTCATTGTGTTTGCAGCCTATCCCAACTACGCGCATGTGGTTGACACGGCCTATGTGGACGGGCACGCCATCCCTGTTCACGGGTGGGTTGCGAGATGGGATTCGGTCAACCGCGCCCCCAAGCTCAGGAATGTGGCGGACATCCTCGAATTCTTCTCTCAGGTTTACACCCCTTATCCGTTCCTTGAGGAGAAATACGCGAACGTTGACGTCCCGCTTGGCTATGCGATGGAGAACCAGACCAACACCTTCATCGACATGAACCTCAACTGGGGCCGTAACTGGGACTGGGTTCTGGCCCATGAGCTTTCGCATCAGTGGTGGGGCGATTGCGTTACCCTTGCAACGTGGCCTGATGTCTGGCTGAACGAAGGTTTTGCGACCTATTCCGAGGCCATAAACGCCTACAGAACCGACGGGATGCAGGGATACAGGGACTACATGCGCAGCATAATGAACCGCTACCTTTACAGTGAACCTTATCCGCCGTATCCGATTTACTACCCCGATGCCAACATCACACAGCTTTATTCCGTCGTGACCTACCAGAAAGGCGCATCTGTGCTTCACATGTTGCGCCACATCGTCGGCGATTCCACATTTTTCGCCATCCTGAGGGGCAGGATCGAGAGGCACGCTTACGGCAACGAGACCACAGCTGAGTTCCAGCAGCTGTGCGAGGAGATATCCGGCATGGATCTGGACTGGTTCTTCGACGAATGGGTCTATGCGCCCGGGCATCCGGTTTACAGATGGAACTACTCGGTTGAGCCGCAGGGCGATTCCGCTCTCGTGACGCTCAACATCTATCAGGTGCAGTCCCATTCCTTCGGCGTCCCGACCTACAGGATGCCCATCGATTTCCTGTTCATCATGCCGGACAGCGATTCCATTCTCGTAACGGTGGTGGACTCGCTGGATTTTCAGCAGTTTTATCTGACCCTGCCCGCATATCCTCAGGAAGTGGTCTTTGACCCCGACGGATGGCTCTTAGCAAGGGTGACTTTTACCGGGGTGGAGGAGGAAACGCATGAGCCTGAGAAGCCCGCTTTTTTTATCTCAAGCGACCTTGTGTCCGACAGGATAGGGATAACCCTGAACCTTGAACCGGGCAGCCCGCAGGCGGTGAACATCAGATTGGTTGACCCATCCGGCAGGATTGTGAAATCGCTGAGCGGTCGCTTTTCGGGCCGAACCAATCTGGGCATGGATGTCAGCGATGTCGTTTCCGGAATCTATTTCCTCTACGTCAGGTCAAACGGAATCCCTCTGGGAAGCAAAAAGATAGTAATAACGAACTGAATCTGAAAGGAGTTGAAACATGGTAGGATTTATCCTCACGCTGACAATTGCCACCCTCCCGGTTGATACCGCTGGCAACGGAGTCAGCTCAAACGCTACGGTGGTCTTCGACACCACCATCATAAACGTCCAGCCTGACGGCAAATACGTCTCATATTCCCACACGAAGGTCAGGATCAACACCGAGGCCGGCCGTGACCAGTATGCCCGGTTGATTCGGAGCTACTACAAGTCCTACAGCACCGTCGAGATCCTCAGCGCAAAGACGGTCAAAAAGGACGGCCGGGTCATCGAAGTTCCGAAGGAGATGATCAAGGACGTGCCGATGCCAGCTTTCGGCAAGTTCTTCATCC
>JAMOPK010000166.1 GCA_027064565.1 Caldifarciminota bacterium
CATCACAAAGGAGCAGCTGACCGTTGCCCTCGAAATATTCGATGAGGCGATAAAAGCTGCTCTTGGTTAATTGCCAGGGCGAGGTGATCACGACCCCGGCGGCGGATGCTTCGCATCCGCCGCTTTTGTTTCCAAAAATGAGGCTGTTCGAAAAATGGGGGCTTAACAATTGAAGGGGAAGGCTTTAACCTTCCCCCACTATGATTAGAACAAAAATCACAATAACCCCGTTAATTTGACCTGCAACGGGTGACTCATTAAACTTATCTCCACTCCCGACAAACAGGAGCTGAATTGATGAATGATGCATGGTGGAAGGTTATTTTGTCTTCACTGATATTTGTTCTCAGTTTCACCCAGATCGACAGCGAGAACAGTCGGAACAGCTTTGACCCGTCGAAGATGGACGTGGTCAAACAGGCAGAACTTGGATACCCTATCCAAATGGATTTCTCCGAGATCGACGAGCTGGATACGGCATGGGTGGAAGAATATTTCGGTGATCTCATCGAGGCCTACAAAAATGGCTATCTTTTGAAACCCGTAGATTCACTTACAGCCACTTGGTGGCTAAGACAGATCAGGGATGACAGTAAAGACATCGATGTGGAGTCGGTGCACGATTCAATGGTCGAGCGGTTTATCCGTTATTTTCAAACTGAAAGGGGCAAAAGGTTCATCGCAAAGAGCCTGAAACGCGGCATCTACTACTCGCCGCTCACACTCGAAGTGATCCTGAGGTCGGGAATGCCGGAAGAGCTTTTCTTCCTCCCGATAATTGAGAGTGGGTATCGTCCGAAAGCAAGGTCGAGGGCGGGAGCAAAGGGCATCTGGCAGTTCATGCGTTCCACCGGCAGGAAATACGGGTTGAAAATCATTAGATACCGTGTGGACGAGCGACTTGACCCTCAGAGATCGGCGGAAGCAGCAATGACCTATCTCAAAGACCTTTATGATACACTCGGCAGATGGGACCTCGCCATTGCGGCCTATAACGCTGGTGAGGCAAAAGTTTTCAAGGCTATTCAGAAATATCGCTATGAGCATCCCGAGGACACCCTGATAACCTTTTGGGACATCAAGGACAAACTCCCACGCGAGACAAGGCGTTATGTGCCGCAGTTTTACGCACTCTTGAAGATCATGAATCACCCGGAAATTTACGGTTTCGATGAGGTGTTCGACACGCTCTACTGCGAGCGGATGGAATTTGAAACCATTTCCATCTCAGGACCGACGGATATGAGAAAAATAGCCCGCATAGTCGGAATACCACTTTACAAACTGAGAAAGCTCAACCCTCATATCCTCTCAAACAGGATACCTTCAAGGGCGCGGAATATCGTTTTGAGAATGCCGCCCGGAAGTGTGGAGGCCTTACTCTCAATTCCGGGATCCAGCAGAAGTTGATTTTGGCGAAAGCATTGATCTCAACTTTTCAATTTCATCCTCTAAGTGCTCAATGCGTTTGTCAAGTTGCTCGATTTTGTTCTGGAGGGCACTTATTTCCGACACCTCAAGTTGTTTGCGCACTTCCTCTGCAATTTTGCGGTTTAAATCTCCTCTGAATCCCATCAGTCTGCGGATGATTTTCTGAATGAGCATTTCCTCCTTGGTGCTGCTGAATTCTGCTTCGTTACCTGATTTAAAGAATTCGATGAAACCATGTCCGGCATGAAAAAGCACCTTCTTGATAAGCTCTATCGGTGAGCGCCCGGACTTCAGCTCTCGCGAAAGGGCATCGGCAAGTATGCGATCAGTTATCTCCTCGCCAGTGGTATGCTCGAAAACATGAACCTCCTCACCATCGCTGACCATCCTCGCGATATCGGAGAGTTTCACCCATTTATGAACCGTCTGGTCATAAAGTTTTCGGTTTGAGTATCGTTTTATTATCCGCACCGCCATCAGTGACCTCCAATTTCGTCCGCAATTATAAGTCAAAAGGGGAATCTGTCGAGTGGAGCTTTTCCTTTTGGTAGGGCATTCAGAAAGGATTCAGCGAATTTCTCAGGTCCATCCCCCCGCGCCAACGGGCAGTTTCACAGACAGGACTTGAAGAGTGAGTCATTTGACTTTATAACCCTCAACGGCATTTTTAAGCGAAAGGAGGCATTGAGATGAATATGCTGGACTTTATCAAGAAACTACCCGAAGAAATTGAGGAAGCTATTGAATTTGAAGTTCCAAGGTTGGATTTCACGGAAATAAAAAATGTCGTTTTTGCCGGAATGGGCGGTTCCGCCATATCCGGCGACCTCGCAAGGCTATATCTATCGGATGTCCCGCTGCCGATGGAATCGGTCAGGGATTATGAACTTCCGGCCTACGTCGGCGAGAACACTCTCGTTTTCGTCTCAAGCTATTCGGGAAACACGGAGGAATCGCTCTCCTGCTACAAGGAGGCCAGAAATAGAGGCGCCCGAGTTGTTGCAATCTCATCCGATGGCAAACTCGAACGGATGTCTGCCGATGATGGAGTGCCATTCGTGAAGATCCCCGGCGGACTGCCTCCAAGGGCCTCTCTTGGGTGGCTGTTTGTGCCGATCATCGCTACCTTTGAAAAGTCCGGGGTGGTGAGCGGAAGGCTGGACGAGCTCAAAAAGGTGGCCGAAACGTTATATCGTT
>JAMOPK010000167.1 GCA_027064565.1 Caldifarciminota bacterium
AGGTGAGATAGCTGAAATCATGGACAGTTTTGCGTTTATTGGCCAACCACCGAGAAAATCAAATGTTGCTGTAGGCGGACTTAAAGGGGTGCTTGGTTACCTCGGCATGGTATTTTCGTCCAGGAAACGCTCGGGCTGAACGAATTTACGAAAATACAGGGCTAATTCTCGTGCTTTTTGAGATTTACTCTGAAAATTGTGTAATACTCCTCAGCTGATGTATCCGATAGAGGTCCGCCTTGATCAGCGGGATCAGTTTCCGCATCCATCTGTCATTCTGATTGCTTAGCTGAATGGATAGTTTCGCCTCCAACGATTTCATGGGTGAAAAATACTTACCAAGCTCCATCGGCGTGAACTCTAATCCTGAATTTATGCTTTTCCACATGTGATGTTCTTCTTCTTTCCCTTGCTTACCTAATCTATTTTGCACAATTTTTCATATCCCGATTTCAGCGGAAATAGCTCGGTTTAGTTCCTCGATTGACTTTACCACCGTGACCGCCGCCATCGTGGCGAGGCGCTCTGTGTTTTCAAGGTCGATTTTACGGGGGCGGACTTCTATCACCCTTCCGCTTACCGTTGTGAAAACCTGAACCTCGCTATGGTCGGTTGGTAAGACAATGGTTCTCAGCCTGATCTTCCCGGCCTGAGCGAACATGTTTGTGACGAGGGTGTCCGCTATGCCATGCACCATCTTTGCGACAGTGTTGGATGTGGCCGGAGCGACCACAAGGAGCCTGTATTTTCCGGAAAACAGCCGCATAATTGGCGGAGCGGAGGCGTGGACGTCGTGGTAAACCCTGTTAGACGCCTCGAAAAGGCGGTCTTTCATGGCATACCGGTTGAGCAGCTCCTCAGCGGCACGTGAAAGGAACAGGTCAAATTCAAACGGTGCACCTGTAAGGAATTGAACGATCTCCCTGAGGTAAAACTCGCCTCCGGTTATACCCCATGCGATCAGCGGATTACTTTGACTCCCAGTATCTTTTCCATGTGTTTCAGCGCCCATTCGTGTCCCTCTGGATCGAAACTGGCGACGCATTTCTCATGGACTTCGACGGGATAGTCGCGATTCCTCAGGTCTGCAACGGTGTAAAGCACGCAGATGTCGGTGCAAACGCCGCAGACCGTAACTTTGTCGGGCTTCAGTTCCTTCAGCACCTCGTCAAGGTTCGTGTTGTAAAATGCACTGTATCTCGTTTTATGGATCCTTATCCCCTCGTAATCGGCCAGTTCAGGCACAATCTCGGCCTCCTTGGTGCCGGCGATGCAATGGGGCGGCCACATCTTGAACTCAGGGTCGTCGGGCTGATGCCAATCCTGAGTGAATATGAGCTTTGCCCCTTCCTTGAGTTTCTGCTCGATCATTTCTTTCACTGCCGGGATGACCTTTTCCCGAACCGCATCTCCACAGTAGAGCGGATGACCCGGTTCGAGGAACCCTCTCTGCATGTCAACGACTATGAGGACTTCTTTCATTTTCCCACCTCCCTTTCATTTTGTGAATTTTAATTCCAGCTCAGGCGTTAAGAAATCAAGTCTCGAACAAAACAGGGGAAGCACACGCTCCCCCTGTCTGGATTTCCCGCAATTACGGAAACGGGTTCTATTGCTGCTTCTGCATTCCGTGCTCTTTTTCCCACTTCTCGCGGAATGCCCGGTAGTATTTGTCGATGTATTCGTCCCTGATCCTCTTCAATTCGGAACGCGGGAACATCGCCAGAAGTTCCCAGCCGAGGTCGAGTGTCTTCTCGATTGGCCTGTCCTCGTATTCGCCCTGTCCGATGTATCGTTCCTCGAAAAGTTCGGCGAACTGGTAATAGAGTTTGTCGATATCCGAAAGCGCCGCCTCACCGAGGATAACCGCGAGTTCCTGCACCTCTTTGCCTCGAGCGTAAGCGGCGAACAGCTGGTTGAACAGGTTAGCATGGTCCTCACGGGTCTTGCCTTTGCCGATGCCTTTGTCTTTCAAACGGGATAGGGATGCCATCACATCGACAGGTGGGTATATCTTTTTGCGGTGCAGAGATCTCGAAAGAATGATCTGTCCTTCGGTGATGTAGCCCGTGAGGTCAGGGATCGGGTGAGTCTTATCGTCTTCGGGCATGGTCAGAATCGGAATCATGGTTATGGAGCCTTTTTTGCCCTTGATCCTGCCGGCACGCTCGTAAATCGTTGATAGGTCAGTGTAAAGATAACCGGGATAACCGCGCCTTCCGGGCACCTCTTTACGCGCAGCTGATACCTCACGCAGCGCCTCGCAATAGTTGGTCATGTCCGTCAAAATGACCAGAACGTGGTAATCCTTCTCAAAGGCGAGGAATTCGGCAGTTGTGAGTGCCACGCGTGGTGTTGCAAGCCTTTCAATCGCCGGGTCATCAGCAAGGTTGAGAAACAGCACCGCCCTTTCGATTGCCCCGGTCTCTTTGAAGTCGTTGATGAAGAACTGGGCCTCCTCGAAGGTGATGCCCATTGCGGCGAACACCACTGCAAACTCTTCAGCTTTTCCCAGCACTTTGGCCTGACGGGCTATCTGAGCGGCCATCCTGTTGTGCGGCAGGCCTGAACCCGAGAATATCGGCAGTTTCTGGCCGCGGACAAGGGTGTTCAAACCGTCTATG
>JAMOPK010000168.1 GCA_027064565.1 Caldifarciminota bacterium
TTTTTGGATGCAAAAGCTCGGATAAGATAAGTGGAAGCTTCACAATTTGAGTGTGTCCAGATCGATTCACTTACGAAAATCATGACATGATTTTTCTATCTGATTTTTTGAAAAATCATGTCCCTGAGGGGGTGGCGAAGAAAAGATTTTTGCGGTATTTTTGAGCCTTAAAATTGATAAAAAACAAAAAGGAGGCAGAACTATGAAAAAGTTGTTGGGCGTCATGGTGGTATTCGTAATGGCAGCTGCTTTAAACGCACAGCAGGTTATTCCGATCCATGAGATTCAGTCCAATAGGGATTCGACAGGTGCATCTACCTATGAAGGACAGGTTGTGACTACCACCGGAATCGTTACAGCAGTCGGTTTGACCCATCCGCGTGTCTTTTTCCTTGAAGAAGAGGGAGGCGGCCCGTGGAGCGGAATTATGGTGTTCTTCAGATGGGATTCCTCGGTGGTTACGGTCAACCCCGGCGATAGTGTTGTTGTCACAGGTGATGTTTCCGAGTATTACGGCAACACGGAGATCAGGATCGCCTCGACAGCAGACATCCAGATTGTAGCCACAGGAAGGCCGATACCGCCCGCAGCGGTCATCCCGGCCAGCAAACTGGACGACGACCTTGCAAGTCCTGACACCCTTGAAGCCTACGAAGGCGTGCTTGTCACAATCCAGAATGCCTTTGTCACCGATAGCATGGACAACAGAGGCAGGTTTACCATCACAGATGGCACCGGCTATGCCAAAGCGCGTCAGGGCAACAGCCACTACAACCCGGTGGTCGGCGACATGATCACGATAACCGGTTGCGTCAACGTCTATTACGGCGCACACTGCATCAATCCGAGGAGTGACGACGACGTGATACCTCTGAACCCTCATCTTTCCATGGCTTACGCCACAAGCCCGACAACTGTTGATGTGATTTTCAGCAAGCCCATGGACGCCACATCCGTGAGCGATCCCTCAAAATACAACATTCCCGGCCTCACTATAACTTCCGCGACCGCTGACCCTGAGAATCTGAGGCTTGTGCATCTCGTCACATCCGAGCAGACCTCGGCCGAGCAGTATTGGCTTTACGTCAGCGATGTTCAGGACACCTCAGGAGCAGCACTTCAGGGCACTGACTCGACCGATTTCTATGGTGCATTTGTGCCCATCCACGTGATCCAGTCCGAAATGGATACAAGCGGTCAGTCCATCCATGTCGGTAAGGTGTATACCGTCACAGGCATCGTCACCGCTGACTCCTCTGCCTTCTCGTGGTATTACATCGAGGAGCCGCAGGGCGGCCCGTGGAGCGGCATTCAGGTGTTCGACAGGACCAATGAGCCGACAATGGGCGATTCCATAGTCATTGTGGCAAGGGTATCCGAATACAACCTCATGACCGAGCTTCTGGACGTCGTTTACTTCGAGATAGCAAGCTCCGGTCACCAGCTGCCCGATCCAATCGTTCTCACAACTGGCGTCCTTGCCGACACCACAGGCGAGCCTTATGAGGGCGTGCTTGTGCACGTTGACAGCGCCACGGTCGTGGGCATTCAGGCCAACTACTTCGAGATAGACGATGGCTCCGGCATCTGCCGTGTGGGCAACATGGGCGCCTACACCTATGAGCCTGACACCGGCGATGTCATCAGCGTGACCGGTGTCGTGAGTTACAGGGGCGCCTATGAAATCGGGCCTCGCGGCGATTCCGACATCACGGTCATCCAGTCCATCGAAGAGGGCAATGTCACAGGCCCGAGGCCGTTCCTCATCGGCGTGAACACTCTCACCAGCAACGCAATCAACGTCTCGCTCTCGCTGCCCCGTGCATCCGCGGTTGATGTGACGCTTTACGATGCCGCTGGACGCCTTATCACAAGCGAAACCCGTAACCTTGAAGCCGGCAACCACAGCCTGACAATCAGCTCGCATCTCCGCTCCGGTGTCTATTTCGTGCGCGTCAGGGCAGGCAATCAGACATTCGTCAGAAAAGTCGCCGTTGTCCGATAAAACCGATGGGCGATTCGGTTAACGGATATCACGCGGGCGAGCAGATGCTCGCCCGTTTTTTTAATCTGCCATGAAAAATTGTCCTGAGAGCTTCAAAATACGCAGGATGACCGCAAAAGATATCCCTCAGGTGATGGAGATCGAGGAACTCAGCTTCAAAATGCCATGGGGCGTGGAAAGTTTCGTTGAAGAATTGAAATTTCCCATCTCATATCCCCTTGTGGCGGTGGACGGGGACGATAACGTGCTGGGATATGTGATTGCGAGGGTAACCGAGCCGGTGCTCCATATCATCAACATCGCTGTCAGGGAAGATGCGCGGGGATGCGGTATCGGCAGTGCTTTGATGAAAAGGGCCTTTGAGATTGCCAGAAATGAGAGACTGGTGGCGCTGTATCTCGAGGTGAGGGTCTCCAACCACAGGGCAATAAGCCTTTACAAAAAATTCGGGTTTGAGACCATCAGGCGCATCAAAAATTACTATTCTGACGGAGAGGATGCCTATGCGATGGTAGCACCCCTCAACGGGACAAAAGGCGCTGCCTGAGCCTCACGCCTCTCCCTGCAAATTCTTCAGGACAGCTAAAGCCCTGTCCATCAGCTCTCTGGCACGCTTCT
>JAMOPK010000169.1 GCA_027064565.1 Caldifarciminota bacterium
TTGTATCGAAAAAGACAAAGATTTTCATTTTTTCCACCTCCTGTTGGGTAGATTTATAGTGAGTGTTCCAGCAGGAGGTTTAAATTTTAACAAAGTTTTCTATCACAAACAAAACGGCAAATAGCCGCTTCCCTGTTGTAAAATTCTTTTTCCCTGATTATCCTATCTTCAATATCTCCCATACCCCCTTTTAAAGCAATTCGTTGCTTTATTATAATCCACCAAAATTGGGTTTTCCTATTTCCTGATCTTTTCGATGGGCATTCAAAACTTTTAAGATAACTGTTTGATGTTTTTCATTCTGGTTAAGTTCTGCCCCGGATAAATGCGGCTATCCCACCACGATGTTCAGCAGTTTCCCTTTGATGTAGATGACCTTGCGGATTTCTTTGCCTGAGATGTGTCGGGCGACGTTTGGCTCGGCTTTTGCGGCTTCGAGGGCTGTCGCCTCGTCCGCATCTTTGGGTATCGTTATCCTGCCGCGGACGCGTCCGTTGACCTGAACCGGTATTTCGATCTCCTCGGCCACAAGGTAACGCTCGTCGTAATTCGGGAACCTTGCGCGGAAAATCGAATCCTCGTTGCCCATCCTGTGCCAGAGTTCCTCGGCCATGTGGGGCGCAAACGGCGCAAGAAGCAGCACAAGCTGGTGAAGCGCAAGCTTGAAGACATCCGAGTCAACGTTCTCAAAGCCATAAAGCTCGTTCACAAGCTCCATGATGCGGGCTATTGCCGTGTTGAAGTGGAACTCGTTTGAGTCCTTGCGGACCTCGAAAATCGTTCTCTGAAGTTTTACGTAGAGTGATTTTTCGGGGCTGGAAAGCTTTTCGGGATCGACTTCAGGTGGTTTCGGGCCGAGACGGTCAAGGTGTTTCATGTAGAGCCGCCAGACGCGGTTCAAAAAGCGCTTTGCACCTTCAACACCGGCATCTGTCCATTCCA
The DNA here is from genome assembly GCA_027064565.1 of Caldifarciminota bacterium. Classification (GTDB taxonomy): domain Bacteria; phylum Hydrothermota; class Hydrothermia; order B15-G9; family B15-G9; genus WGAI01. The sequence goes on from JAMOPK010000169.1 coordinate 943, forward strand.
TGCTTTTTTCGGCAGGCGCGGCGAACAGGATCGTGATCCTCGCGATGTCCGAACCGTGTTCCTCGATAAACGGCTTCGCGGGCACGATGTTTCCGCGTGATTTCGACATCATCTCGAGCCGTTCCTCGACCTCATGCTCTTCGCCGTCCACTTTATGGAAAAATTTGCCGTCCCTCTCATAGACCTCATCGTCAGGCACCACTGCAAGGCATTTCGGGCACCAGAAAAACTTTTTGAGGACAAGTCCCTGAGTGAAAAGGTATTCGAAAGGCTCATCGTGGGAGGTATAACCGAGGTCATAGAGCACTTTCTGGATGAATCTCGCATAAATCAGGTGTTTTGTGGCATGTTCGATGCCGCCGATGTATTGATCCACCGGCATCCATCTGTCTGCAACTTCTTTGTCGAATATCTCTTTGTCATTTCTCGGATCGGTAAACCTCAGGAAATACCAGGACGAATCGACAAACGTGTCCATGGTGTCGGGGTCGCGGCGCGCCGGGCCGCCGCATTTCGGACAGGTGGTGTTGATGAATTCCGGCACATCCTCAAGCGGAGAACGCCCTTTAGGCTTGAAATCCTTGACATTTTCGGGCAGCTTGACCGGGAGCTGGTCTTCGGGCACAGGCACAACCCCGCATTTCGGGCAATGAACCACCGGGATCGGCGTGCCCCAGTAGCGCTGACGGGAGATCAGCCAGTCGCGGATTCGATAGCTGACAGTTTTGCCGCCGAGTCCGTGCTCCTCAAGCCATTTCTGGATGGCTGCGATACCTTCTCCCGAGGTCATGCCTGTGAATTCGCCGGAGTTGACCATAACGCCGTAATCCTCGAAGGCCTCGGTCATGGTCTCAGGGGCAGGCTCCGGCCCATCGACGGGTTTGATCACGACTTTGATGTCAAGCCCATACTTTCTGGCAAATTCAAAGTCGCGCTGGTCATGTGCAGGGACGCCCATCACGATTCCCGTCCCGTAGCCCGCGAGCACGTAGTCTCCGACCCAGATGGGGATTTTCTCACCCGTAAATGGATGTATGGCGTATTTGCCTGTAAACACGCCGGTTTTCTCGCGTTCGGCGCTCGTTCGTTCGACTTCGGTTTTGAGGAGCGCCTGCTGGACGTATTTCTCAACCTCCTCACGGTAAGGCGAATCCGCGATAAGCTTCTCGGTCAGCTCATGTTCGGGCGCTATGGTCATGAATGTCACGCCGAAAACCGTATCGGCGCGGGTTGTGAAGACCGGGAAATCCGTTCCGTCCTCAAGTTTGAATACGATGGTGGTGCCGTATGATTTTCCGATCCAGTTTTCCTGCTGTTTGATGACCAGCTCAGGCCATTTGCCTTCAAGTTTTCTCAGGTCTTCAAGCAGCCGATCGGCGTAATCGGTTATCTTGAAAAACCATTGGGTCAGTTTCTTTTTGATGACTGGCGTGTGGCACCTCTCACATTTGCCATCGATGACCTGCTCGTTCGCAAGCACGGTTTTGCAGTTGGGGCAGTAATTGACGTAGGCGTCTGCCCTATAAGCAAGTCCATGCTCATAAAGTTTGAGGAAAATCCATTGCGTCCATTTGTAATATTCGGGATCGCTTGTGGCCAGCTCGCGATCCCAATCATAGCTTATGCCGGCAAGTTTAAGCGTTTCTTTAAAACTCGCTATGTT
>JAMOPK010000170.1 GCA_027064565.1 Caldifarciminota bacterium
GCTTTGAGAACATGCACAAGTTTAAAAAGATAACATCCGGGATCAATCTCATGAGGCCTTAAATTCCACCTGAGTTTTTTAAGGGTGAAGTCATTTGCCTTTATCCAGAAAGAACCCTTACGGTAATAATACTCAGACTTTTTGAAAAAGCAGATTATATCTTTACCTCGTTGAGCATCAAGCACAAAACGCCCAGATTTAAGGTCAAGTTTCACTACGTAATCTGATTTTCTTTCTCTCATCTCCCCGCCTCCTCAATCACTCTCCTCAGCTCCTTCAAAATCAACTGGTAATCAACGATTTCAGCTTCGACTTTGTCCATCTGCTCCTCGATGTAGCGGGTGAATTCCTCGCTTGTCCATTTCGGAAATCGATTTGCAAGGTAGTAGTAAATCCGCTGGCCAAGCCGGGTCGGGAAGAGATAGCGTTTGCGTTCAACGACATATTGGCGTTCAAGCAGTGTCGCGACAATTTTTGCATAGGTCGATGGCCGTCCGAGTCCGCGCTCGCGCATGGTCTCGATGAGCGTGCCCTGTGTGAACGGCGCAACTTTCGGCACGAAATTGAGTTCCTTGCGGGTCACCCTGAGGGTCTCAACGGCAGGGAGATGGACAAGTTTTATCGGCATCACGAGGTTGAAACCAGGCTCGATTATCGATGTGATAAATTCTTTGCGGTCAACGAAATCGCCGAGTCTGAACTCCAGCGTCTGGCGGTGAACGACCGTCTCCCTCATCTGGGAAGCGATGAACCTCCGCCAGATCAAAGCGTAGAGCCGCAATGCATCTTTTGGATCGTCTAACTGGAATCGACCGGTGGAGACCAGCATCCTGAGTTCCTGCGGCTCGATCGGCCGGGTCGGCCTGATGCATTCGTGGGCGCCGCCTTCGCCCCAACGCCTCAATTTCAGGTAGTTTTCACCGAAAGTCTCCGTGATGTAGTCCTTTGCGACCCTGAAGCCTGCATCGGACACGCGTGTCGAATCGGTGCGGTGATAGGTTATTATCCCGGCCTCGAACAGGTTTTGCGCCAGCGACATCGTCTTTTCGGCCGAAAAACCAAGCGCTTCGGATGCCGCTGTGAGAAGCGCGCTTGTGGTGAACGGCGGACGCGGGTTTATCGGCACATCGGATTCCTCGACCAGTGAAATCCGCATCTTCTCCAAATCTTCGAAGATCGTTTTGGCCTTTTCCGGGTCATCGATCTCGAATCTGACTGTGATGCCGTCGATTGTGGCGGTGATAACGCCTTTTTTCTGCCGTCGCTCCGCATCCCGTTCGATGACCCATCCGAGCACCGGCGTCTGAACCCGTCCGGCCGATAAGTTTTTTCTGCCGAATCGTTTTTGTAAGTGTTCCGAGAGTGAGAACCCGACCCATCGATCAGCTATTCGGCGCACGATTTGAGCCTTCACGAGGCCGATATCGAATTCTCTCGGATTTGCTAACGCATTTCTGAAGGCTCTCGGCGTTACTTCATGAAACTCAGCTCTCTTTAAGTTGCGATTGAAGGACTTAAGCGAAAGGAACAGGTCCCATGCGATCTTTTCGCCCTCGGCATCCGGGTCAGTGGAGACTACAACCTCATCGACCTCCATCGCAAGGTCTCGCAATGCTTTAACGATGTCCATCTTGTCGAGGTCAGGTTTGGTCTTGCAGCGGGGGCAACGGTCGAGCGTGGTCTGTTCGTTACATTTCGTGCACCGCTTGATCGTAGAATAGATTGGGACATAACCACTTCTGGTCTCTAAAACGCCATAAAGTCCGCCTTCCTCGATGAGGTCAAAGACATGGCCGAGCGATGCGGTGATGACCAGCAATCGATCGCCGAGGTTGATTTCGTAAGCCAATGAATTACCGAGCCATCTGCGTTGAGGCCGGCCGAAAAAGCCTGCGATTGTGCGTGCCTTGTTCGGCGATTCCACAATGACCAGCGTCGTGCGCATGAGGTCTTTCTTTTCGACCGGAAGTTCACCCCGCAGAACGGCTTTCACACGCTCACGGTCCTGATCGATTTCACGGAGAAGTGCGTTCAAGTCGATTTCGTCAAATTTCACGAATTCGATGTCCTGATTGATGGCCGCCCGAAGCCGCCTCTTGAGGCTTGCAAACGCCTTGTCGTTGTAGTAAAGCAGGATCGAAAGCCCTTTTGTGAGGCCGCCGGCGAACAGGCGGGATGTCCGTCCCGATGCCTGAATGTAGCTCGAAGCATCGCCAACCACGATGTAAAGTTTGCCATCCCTCTGGACCAGAGAGACTTCGTCCGAAGTGCGAACCGCAGAAACGAAGTTCGGATCGCTCAGTTTCATCTGGATGAAAAGCGCAATTTCCTCAAGTTTTTGTTTTATTTTGGGGTATCGGTCAACCTGCTCCTCTTTGAGCGTCAAATATTTACGGAGGAAATCGAGATAGTTATCGACCTCATCCCGTTCCGTCAGAACCGGCCTTATGGCAAGGAGCAGCCTGAAAAGGTGCGGTGGCGCAATGGATTCCGTTGCGGCAGGGATTTCCATTTTGGGGGTGCCGACGAAAATCGCATATTTGACCGCATCGGGCAGGTCGATCCCTCGAACAAGTGGATTCAGGTGGTGGGAAATCC
>JAMOPK010000171.1 GCA_027064565.1 Caldifarciminota bacterium
GGGTGGAAAGCTATACATCGAGGACGTCAGCGTCGAGGATATAGCGAATGAGCTTGGGACGCCGATTTACGTTTACAGTCTGAGCGAAATAGAACGGCGTCTTGAGGAGCTCCGAAGCACTTTCCCGCCCGACACACTTGTGGCATATTCCCTGAAAGCTAATGCCAACCTCAACATCCTCTATCTCCTTGGCAAAATGGGATGTGGAGCCGACGTTGTATCAGGTGGAGAACTCAAAAAGGCGCTTCTCGCCGGGTTCCCGCCTGATAAAATCGTGTTCGCCGGCGTGGGTAAAACCGAATCGGAGATCGAACATGCCATCCGATACGGCATCCTCATGCTCAACGTGGAATCCGTCGAGGAATATCAGAAAGTGGCCGAAGTGGCCTCGAAAATGGGCAAAACCGTTCGGATCGCCGTCAGGGTTAACCCTGAAATAGAGCCCGGCACCGAGGAGCACATCGCCACGGGCAAGCGCGGCACAAAGTTCGGGGTGTCGCCCGACGTCGCCCATGAGATTTACACGATGGCCCGGAAGGATGCACATGTGAAGCCGATCGGCATTCACATCCACATCGGCTCTCAGATCCGTTCGCCCCAGCCCTATCTCGATGCCATCGAAAAAATCGAGCCGCTCATCGAGGAGTTCCCGGAAATCGAATACATTGACATCGGCGGCGGGTTCGGCGTTCCTTACAGCAAAGAGGAGAGCCGGGAGTTCGCTCCTCTCCCGGAATACGGAAAGGCCATATCACCAGTTGCCAGAAGGCTTAAGAAAAAGCTGATAATCGAGCCGGGACGCGCAATCGTCGCCTCATCAGGCATTCTCGTGACAAGAGTCCTTTACCGGAAACTGTCCGGCGGAGTCAGATACGTCATCGTCGATGCCGCAATGAACGACCTGATTCGCCCGAAACTCTACGGCGCCCGTCACACCGCCATCCCGGTCAGGGAAAAATCGGAAGAGGCTGTGAAGATGGACATCGTTGGCCCCATCTGTGAGCCGAGCGATTACCTCGCCCGCGATTACCCCCTGCCCATGCCGGAACAGGGCGAACTACTGGCTTTCACCAACGTTGGGGCCTATGTGTCGGTGATGGCCTGCAACTACAACGGCAGGATGCGCGCGCCTGAGGCTGTCGTCAGAAAGGACAGGTGGGTCACCACAAGGGACAGGGAGACCTTCTTTGACCTTGTCGTTCGCGAGCGGCTCTTTGCCCCAGTTGTGGTCTTCCCCAGGGAAAGGGGCGAGATACAGCTCGCTACCATCCGCGTCGGGGTGACGGACATTCGGGCACTGCCGACCTTCCGCTCGGAACGGTTCAGCCAGATCATCTACGGCTTCGGCATGGAGGTCATCGAGGTCAGGGACGAATGGGCGTTCATCCGCACGATTCAGGAGGATTATGCGGGCTGGGTGCAGGTGGCCCATATCCGTTATTCCGAATCCTTCAAGGACTGGACGCACATCGTTGCCTATGATTTCGCTTTGATGCGGGACGGCCCATCTGAGGCGTCCGAGCCGATCGGGAAACTGCCCCTCAATGCAAGGGTCACAGTTGACCACAGGGTGGGCGAATTCTCGGCCATTCGACTGCCCGGCGGCGACATCGCCTTTGTGAAGGAAAAACACCTGCTCAGCAAGGAGGAAATCAGGTTCAACCTCAAGGAGATGCTGAACTTCTCCATGCGGTTTATCGGGGTGCCTTACCTCTGGGGCGGCACAACACCCTTTGGCTTCGACTGCTCCGGCTTCGTCCAGGCCATGTATCGCCGTTTCGGCATCGAGATCCCGCGCGACACAAAACATCAGATAGAGTTCGGCGAGCCTGTCGAGAAGATCGAAAAGCTCAGGCCCGGCGACCTTGTGTTCTTTCCGCGCCACGTCGGCCTTTACCTCGGCAACATGGAATTCATCCACGCAAGTCTGGAAAGGGGCAGGGTCGCAATCAATTCCTTCGACCCTGAGGAACCTCATTACAGCGACAGGCTCAGAAAGAGATTCATCATCGGCAGGAGGATCGTCAAACACCCGCACAGGGTGTTGGAGTGAGGAGAAAATCGAAAAAAACGGGGTTGCAGCGGCTCAGATGTGAAATTCGACGATGTCCCTGTCCTGAAGTTTGTAATGCCGTTCGACCCTCTGGCCGCCGAACCTGCTGGAGCCCCAGAGTCGGGCGTATTTCAGCTTTCTGGCGAAATCCTTGTGAATCTTCTCGGCCGCATCTAACACGGTGGCGCCAATGGGCAAAATCAGAGGGTCCTCCATGTCGGGCGGGTGCCCGGGTTCCTTCGTATAGACCCTGATAACCTCCAATTCCCTGAAAATCAGGGCCGGTAGTTTGTCGAGACCCGTTCCATCGAGTGTGGAAACGGGCATGATGGGGAAATTCCCGAAAAACTCCTTCAGGATCTCCAGCCGTTCGTCGGCGCCATCGGCGTCCATCTTGTTGGCTATCAGGATCGTTCGCTTGTGAACCGGCCCAAAGATGTCATCGACGCGCTGCCCTGAACCTATGAGTTTGATTTTCTTCTCATCGAGCAGCTCGATCACTTCCTGCAGGTCTTCGATGACGGAATCCACC
>JAMOPK010000172.1 GCA_027064565.1 Caldifarciminota bacterium
TCGTCGGTGATCGTGTTTGACCTGATCTGATTCAATATCTCGATGAAAACCGGGTCCTTCTGGCGATAGACCTTCTCAAGCTCGACAAACTCAAAATCTATCTCCTGAAAGACCTTTGCATCGAAGAAATATTCGCTTTTGTAGCATTTTCGGAAAAGCTGCTTTTCAGCGGAGCGGACGACAGGAGGCAGCTGATAGAGGTCTCCGATCATGATCATCTGAACACCGCCGAACGGGGCGTTGCGGTCAGGGCCGTTCAGCCGCATGAACCTGTCGATGCAGTCCATCAGGTCGGCGCGGACCATGGAAATCTCATCGATCACAATGGCATCGATGCTCTTGTAGATATTGCTGCCATATCCCGACACCCTTTTGACCCTGTCCGGAGTTATATCAGGGCCGAATTTGAAAAACGAATGGATGGTCTCCCCGTTGACGTTCAGGGCAGCGACCCCTGTCGGGGCAAGGACAACGATGTTTTTCGTCGTTATGCTGCGGAAGTATTCTAAAAGCGTGGATTTTCCCGTGCCGGCCTTGCCCGTGATGAAAACGTGCCGGTTCGTGTGCTCCATTATGTCGAGAGCACGCTTGAATTCATCGTTGAATTCTATTTCTTCGATCGGAATGTTCATGGTTTCAATGATATGGCGTCCTCATAAACCACCAGTTTTGGGGGATCAAAGCCGTTGAATTTCGACGAGCTGGCAAGGGTGTAGGCGCCGACGTTCAGAAAGACGATGATGTCGCCGATCTTCATCTCCGGAAGCAGGACAGATTGATACAGGATGTCGTGGGAGTCGCAGGTTCTGCCGCCGATGACCGTGACCCTCGAAGGCTCCTTGTCTCTGAAATGGACGATGGGGTAATCGGCATCGTCGTAAAGTTTACCGGAAAAGGTGTGATAGATGCTGTCATCGATGAAGACCCAGTCCACGCCGGCCCTTTTGCTCCTGCCGATTACCGAACTGATAAGCGCCACGGCATTTCCGATGATGAACCTGCCCGGCTCCGCTATCACACGCATGCCCGGAAAATACTCCGTCACGATCTCACGGATGGGCCTTGCGAATACCTGAAACGGCGGCACCCATTCGGGATAGGGGATCGGGAAGCCGCCTCCGATGTCGATCAGTTTCGGCGAAAAACCTTCGGACATCAGGATGTCGGTCAGCCTTTTGACCTCGTTGAGCGCATTGACGTATGGGTGTGAGCCTGTCGTCTGCGAGCCGACGTGGAAGGCGATCCCGTGAACCTCGATGCCCAATTTCCGGGCATAAAACGCAAGTTCAAGGAGTTCGTCGGGAGGCGCTCCGAATTTGGCCGAAAGGTTTATCCTCGCCACCGGGTTTTCTACAAGCATTCGGAGAACCACCTTCGCCTTCCTGCCGGCGGCGACCGAGGCGATCTTGTCAAGCTCGACCCTGTTATCCGCAACAAAGGTGTCTATGCCCTGCTCAAAAAAGTATTCGATTTCATCGAGCGATTTGATCGGATGGGTGTAAAACATCCTATTGTTGTCTGCGCCAAGGGATTTCAATATCTCATATTCGTAAATCGATGCGATGTCGAAGCTAACGCCGGCATCCACAAGGATTTTCAGGACTTCTGGATGTGCATTGGCTTTGACGGAGTAAAACAGCTCCACCTCCGGCAGAGTCGTTCTGAACAGCCTCACGTTCCTGAGCAGCTTGTTTCTGCTCAACACGTGGATCGGAGTTCCGTGCTTCTTTGCGAGAAATCTGGCGTCCTCAAGCGTCAGGAAAGTTATCATTCTGCGACCTCCCTCTGAGTGGCCTGAATTATAACCCGTTGACAGGCTCGGTGATAGGCCTGTTAGATGGAGTCAACTCGCCTTCCTGAGGCTCAGGCTCACACGCCACGCCATGAACCCTCCGACAAGGGCTATGGCAAACAGCCACGTGAAGCCTATGAATCTGAGGACGGCACCGGCCACCATCGGCATGAACATCCACGGGGCGATCAGGGTGTTGAAGGTGCCGATGTATTTCGAGCGGGAGGCGGCGGGTGAGATGTCCAGCATGTAGCTCATGGAGCCGACGATTATCCCGTTGAGGGCAGCGGCACCGGCGAAAAACATGACCCACAGGGCAGGCGTCCACAGCGGTTGAGGCAGAAACCTGACGGTGAGGGCGATCAGCGGCATCAAAGGGGTGAGTCCGGCGCCGATCTGGATGATCCTCTGGTTGCCGAACCTGCGCCCGATGCTCCCCCACATGGTGTTGGGCAGTATCTGACCGAGGGATTGGCCTATCGCAAAGATTCCGGCGTAATACGGCGGGATGTCGAGGGCCGTTCGGGCATAGAGGATGTAAAACGGAAGCGCACCCGACCAGATTCCCATGAATACCCTCGTCAGATAAAGGAATCGGTAATTGCTATCCCTTGCGAGAAGCCTGATCCCGGACACGATGAACTCGTGGAACTGCATTTTCTTTGAATTTGAGGCAGGCGACGGCGGTTCATCGACAAAGGCGAAAATCATGAGTGCGACGCTTATGAAAAACGCCGCAAGCCCAAACAGGATAGCGAAATTCTTCGGGAACTCGACCGATTT
>JAMOPK010000173.1 GCA_027064565.1 Caldifarciminota bacterium
CTTGAGAAACATCGAGGAGACATTGTCAGGTTCGCCGAAGAACTTGAAAATGCAATAAGTTCATGGAGAAGTCCCGAACCAAGCTCTTTATGATGAGATTACAGATAGCATTCAGGAGATAAAAAAATGTCCACTTTTTTATATGCTACTTCGCGAAAAACGTTTTGTTTTGAATTTTTAATGAGTCAATTCGGGGTGTTGAATTTTTGAGTGGCGGTCGATTATAATTGTCATCGAATTATTCTCAGCAAGGAGGATAGGGCAATGGCAAAGAAGAAAGTTTGGATTGACCCGGATCTCTGTGTGGGGGACGCCATTTGCGTCGAGATTGCACCTGATGTTTTCTATATGGGAGACGATGGACTTGCACATGTCGCTGAAGGAATGGAATTCACCGGTGATCGCGAAGATGTCCAGCAGGCAGCTGAGGAGTGTCCCGGTGGAGCCATCATGATCGAAGAAGTTGAGGAGTAATCTTCGAAAAAGGATTATGGCTTAGAGGAAAAATACCCCCATCCAACCACCCCCTCCTGCCCCAGGGAGACAGTCCCCACTCCCTGGGGTTTTGTATTTCCCCATTGAATTTGGAGAGGATTACAATAAAATGAAACCCCAAAGCAGGAGGTCTATATGAGAAAAAAAGTCCTTGTCACAAGCGCATTACCTTACGCAAACGGCCCTTTGCACATCGGGCATATCGCAGGGGCGTATCTGCCCGCCGACATCTACACCCGATTTAAAAGGCTTAAAGGCGATGAGGTAATCCATATCTGCGGCACAGACGAGCACGGAGTTGCCATTACCATCGCCGCTGAAAAGGCCGGCAAATCGCCTGAGGAAATCGTCGATTTCTATTACCACGAGATCAAGACCGGGTTTCAGCGGCTGGGGATCGATTTCGACAATTTTTCAAGGACATCGAAGACCATCCACCACCAGAATTCGCAAAAGTTTTTCCTGAGGGTCTATGAGCGCGGTTACATCTACAAAAAAGAGTTAGAACAACTGTATTGCCCGCACTGCAAGCGGTTTTTGCCTGATCGTTACGTGGTCGGGACATGCCCTTATTGCGGCTATGAGCACGCCCGCGGCGACCAGTGCGAGAAATGCGGCAGATGGCTCGAACCAACCGAGCTGATAAATCCCCGTTGCGCCATCTGCGGCTCCACTCCTATCGCAAAAAAGACTTATCACTACTACTTCAAGCTCAGTCAGTTTGCTGAGCCGCTGCGCGAATGGCTGGAGTCCAAAACCCACTGGAAGGATAACGTGCGACAGACGGCTTTATCGTGGATCAGGGACGGCCTCAGGGACAGGGCTATCACCCGTGACCTCGAATGGGGCGTGAAAGTCCCGCTCCCCGAAGCCACCGACAAAGTCCTTTATGTCTGGTTCGATGCCCCTATCGGTTACATCTCATCGACTATCGAATGGGCGGTGCTTAGAGGCAGACCGGATGAATGGAAGGATTGGTGGATGAACCCGGATGTCCAGCTCGTCCATTTCATCGGCAAAGACAACATCGTGTTCCACGCCCTCGTGTGGCCGGCAATGCTCATGGCGCATGGAGATTACATCCTGCCTTCCGACATCCCGGCCAACGAGTTCATGAACCTGATGGGCAGGAAACTCTCCACCTCACGCGGCTGGGCCATCTGGGTCAACGAATTCCTTGACACGTTCCCCGCGGATTATCTGCGATACGGGATCGCCGCCATCCTGCCTGAGAGCAAGGATGCCGATTTCGATTACTACGACTTTAAAACGAGGATCAACAGCGAGCTTGCCGACAATCTGGGCAATTTCGTCAATAGGACGCTCTCCTTCATCAAAAAATACATGGGTGGCAGGGTCTCCAGACCTTCAAAACTGAACGACATCGACAACGAGGCGCTTGCCGAGATCGAGAAGGCCGGGCGTGAGATGGCGGAGTTCATCGAAAAGTTCGAGTTCCGCAAAGCGCTCTGGCGTCTCATGGAGCTTTCCTCTTTCGGCAACCGTTATTTCGACAGGAAAGCGCCGTGGTCAACAAGGAAAACCGATCCGGAAGAAACCGCAAGGACGCTTTATGTCTGTGAGTCCATCGTCAGGTCGCTCTCCACGTTCATGGAGCCTTATCTCCCGTTTTCCGCTGATAAGGTCAGGAAGATGTTAAACTTGGAGGACAAGCTCAGCTGGGATGAGGCCATGAAGCCCGACCCGGCGGAAACGAGGGAGCTCGGTGAAATAGAGATCCTTTACCGTAAACTTGACGACGAAATCATTGAACTGGAAGTCAAAAAGCTTTACGAGCGGGCGGAAGGTCAGGGAAAACCGGCCCCGAAGGCCGAATCCGGGCCTGAAGCCGCCCCGAAAAAAGAGGTCAGGGGAACCAACGTTCCCGAAAAGGAGGGCAAAAAGATGGCAGAAGAGAAAAAAGACATCATCACCTATGAGGAATTTGCAAAGATGGACATTCGCATAGCGAAAGTCCTTGAAGCTGAGAAAATTGAAGGGACGGATAAGCTCCTCAAGCTCACAATTGACCTCGGAAGCGAGCAGAGGACGCTTGTAGCCGGCATCGCCCAGCA
>JAMOPK010000174.1 GCA_027064565.1 Caldifarciminota bacterium
ACCGCCTGATTGCTATCCTCTGTTATGGAGCGGAAAACGAAATGGCCCTTTTCAAGGGTCGTGTCCAGACGGCTCTTAAGCATCCTGCAATGGCTGCACCTCAGGCTGCCGTAAATGTAGAAATAAAGGTCAGATAGTTTCACCGAATCCGCCTTCAGGATACCCACAGCCATAATCAAAGCTATCCAGTTCATCTCAACACCTCCTGGATGATTTAAGGTTAATTATAGCATATTGGAATTATAACAAAAAGCATTTGAAAATCCGTTTTAAAACGGCAAAACCAACAGCATTCCCGGAATTTTTAACGAAAATGACAGCCCGCTATCAGCCATGCTTTAGTTTTTCAAAAAAATTTTCCTCCTTTTCACCGTTAAAAGGTGAATATTTTTCCAATATCTTTCCAACTTTATCTGTTGCAATGATCACCGGGGTCTTATTTATCCCGAATTTTTTCAGATTTTCCGGGTTTAAATTGGGGATGAGCATAGAAGCTAATTGAGAACCTTTAATTAACAGATTCAATTCTTCAGGATAGGGGTGGGTTACGATTATCCAGAAATCAAAATCCCTGTTGTCTTTGCAGAATTCCAGCGCTTTCCTGATCAGACCAACATATCCGCAATCGAATACCTTAACAAAAAGAAGGATGTGATTCTTATCAGTGGGCAAAATTTCTCTAAGGGACAAATTCCTACCATTAACACCTGTAACAACAAAATCGTAGATCGAGTTCGTATCCAGCTGGATAGTATTTTCATTCCGGGAGGGAGCTGTATTCTTGCTTTCGTCCCGAAGTTTCTCAACTACATTTTCAGGCAAGGAATCGATATTCAACGTATCCACTCGACCTTCGAAGAGCATATATTTCCCCACTGTAATCGATGTATCAGTTAAATAGATGTAATTTGAATCCACATAAAGCAACGGTTTATCAGTTTTATAGAAACCGAGATATTTTTTTGTATCAAGGGAATAAAAATCCAGGTAATAAGGCGGTCGTGCTCTTCTCTGAACGATTATGTATTTGTTTTTGTAGATAAATGGCCGGTAACTATATGACCATGAACCCCACCATTTTTCACATCTTTCAAGATTCTCATAATCGTAGGAATATGGAGTGGAAGATAGGGGTTTATAATGTGGTGGAATATCTTTATAAACGTGCAATAGCTGGCCGTTCAAGCTGTATTCATAAATTTTATAATCCGCATCCCAGCTGCATATAACTGTTCCGTAAGGGGTGAGGGCAATGTATGTTTTTGAACCATCTTGCCAATTTTTATTTTTCACAACAGATAACAATGGACTATCCATCTGGAAAAATCTTGATATAAGCTTTCCTGTCCTGATATCAAAAACTGCCACTTTTTTGTCTGCATCCGAGTTCACCGTATAACTCACAACAAGCAAAGAATCCCGTTTCAAAGCCATAAAAGCTATCAGAAACCACAAGGAATCTGCCAGATTCATGCGATGTGGTTTTTATGTTTCTCAGGTAGAATTCCTCTTTTTTGAGGAGTTTCAGGGTATCGGGCTTTAAGTTAAAAATTAGAGAAGCTATCAATACAATCTACATCATGCACCTCCTTCTTTTTAGCATTGATTGGCCTTTTACTTTGTGGTGGCAAACATAATGTCCAGATTATCAAAGAGTTATAAGCTGGAAAACTGTTCCAATTTCTTTGCATAACTGATCATCCCTATCCGTCATTCCGCCCCGCCGCCATCGCTTCGTCAATCCTCGTCATCTCACACAAGGTATCCTTTACTCCATGTCCCATCTCTCTGTGTTCACCGTGTCCCTGTGTGATTTTTATTTCGTTTTCACACAGAAACACAGAGGGCACAGAGAAATAAAAATTTCTATCACAAACAAAACGGCAAATAGCCCCCTTCAAGTTGACACTCAACGAAAGCAACCTTATATTTTGCAAGCCTTTTAGTGACTGAGGTGGAGGAATTATGAAGATAAAATTCCCGAATGGAAGGGTCGTCGAAGGTGAAATCGGAAAGAAGATCATCGATTACGTCGGCAAGGACCGGCGTTATCTCGTGGCGAAGATAGGGGATAAACTCGTGGACCTGAACTCCGAAATCACCAGCGATGCTGACATCGAGATACTCGACTTCTCCTCCCCTGAGGGGAGAGAAGTTTACTGGCATACGTCATCGCACATCCTCGCACAGGCCGTGAAGGAGCTGTTCCCGGAGGCGAAACTCGCAATTGGCCCCGCAATAGCCGAAGGATTCTACTACGACTTTGACCTTGGCGGTCGAACATTCACACCCGATGACCTCGAAGCCATCGAAAAGAGGGCGAAGGAGATTATCAAACGTGATCTCCCCATCAGGAGGGAAGTCCTGAAAAAGGAAGATGCCCTGAAACTCTTTGAGGAAAGAAACGAGACTTATAAGATCGAACTCATAAATGAGATCGAGGATGACACGGTATCCGTTTACTGGCAGGGCGATTTTGTTGACCTCTGTCGAGGCCCGCACCTGCCGTCAACCGGCTATGTGAAGCAGTTTAAGGTGTTGCATTCATCATCCGCCTACTGGCGGGGC
>JAMOPK010000175.1 GCA_027064565.1 Caldifarciminota bacterium
TAAAAGGGGTATAAATACCATTTCGAAGAAACCCTCTTTCTGTGCCCTGAAATATGCGGAGACCTTGCTGTTACCAAATGCTATGTCAGATAGCGTTTCTTTATCGGTTACAGGTTCGGTGTAGAAGTGCCAGACGGTATGACCAAGATTCCATCTATCCCACCCATCTTCAGCCGAGGATTTGAATCCGGAACCAGATTCAACGATCAGATTGTTTCTCAGATGCTCCACAACCAGAGGCGGAAATTTTCCCCCATCCTCTTTCTCTCGCTCTTTATCCAGAAAGGTTTCCCAGAACCAGAAGCTCCTCGGCCTTTGGCTGTTGATCATTGTTTTTCCTCTTTCTCAAGGATCTTTATAGTTTCCTTGTTCTCTTCGCGATAGTTCAAGGCATAGTCGGCAAATATCTTGGCTTCCTTGAGTAACAACTCATATAGTTTTCTGTCCGCTTTAAACTTTTCTGATAGCTCAAAGAGCCTATCCCGAACGCTTTCATATAATTTCAAAATCTGGAGTGGATTGAGCTCCCTGAGCTTTTCATCCACTCTGTCCTGCAACTCGAGGAGGTATTCCGGGTGTTCATCGCTGAGCACAAAAAGCACCCTCTCTCTACCCTCGCCTATTTCCTTATCCGGGATAGCTTTTTCCTTTATGCCAGAGAGGACAAAAACGCCCTTCTTCTGGTCATCCGGGGATATAACTATCCCAAACTCCTCAGCGAGGGCGAGGTAATAATGGAGCCGAATGTCGGTGATCAGACGTTCGTATCTCCTGTCGGTATGAAGCGGTTTGATGTTGGAAGTCTGCTCCTTAATAAATTCGTAGCTATTTCTGAACTTTTCCTCGACTCCTTTAAGGAGATCGAACGGGGCGCCGTAAGATGCGCGGAAGATCAACAGCTGATCAGGATCGCCCAGAAGCACTTTGGACCATGTTGATATGCGCTGGATCTCAAGTGATCTGGTGATGGTTTTTTCGAGTTCAGGGGCAAGAGAAGTTTCATAGCCCATAAGCAGGAGCTCGTTCAGCTCCGAGCCAATTTCTGCCCTGTCAGAAATCGTCCAGAACGGTGCAGACCTTTGAATGGCGTTGGCTATTCTGAGTGCAACAACTTCATTGACGAGTTCAGGGTCATTGCTGGGCCTATTGCCGTAGGTTTGCTTGATGCGTTCCAGTTCCTGATCGCCGATGATGTATCGTAGCTCTTTCTCCCGGTTGTCTTCCAGCAGTGCCGTTGCTTCCAGAACAAGGGCTCTACTGATGTTCATTTCTTCGAGAAATTTCTCAAAAGGCTCTGTGGACAGGTTTCTCAGATATCCTTCCACCGCTTCCCTATACGATCTCACCACGCTTTTTTCCCTGAGACGTGACATGCTTTCAGTATCGCCGCCATAGGTTTCGAGCACCTGCTTGAATATAGGCCAGATCCCAACTTCTCCTTCTCCCTGAACGAATTTACGTGCGATCTCCTCGATCTTTTGTGGGCGACTGTTTTCGTAAATTTTTTTGTGAACCGTGGTCTTATCTGCAAGCACGTTAATCTCGACCACATATTGGCTTTCGAGGTTCTTCCTTCCGCCTCTATCGACCGTCTCAAAAAGGTCAACCCCACTCTGAAATTCCTCTTTTATAGGCTCCACTATGTCCTTCCCTATATAATCAAGTATTTCATGAAGATTTTTAAGGTATTGAATAAGCTCGGAATAGAATTCCTCCACGTATTCCCTGAGTTTCAATGACTTAAGTGTTTCCAGACGTCCACGCCACCACCTCGCATAAAGCTCGGCAGCCTGTGCGATTTTCTTCTTCCGCGACAGAAAGAAGCTTTTATGAGCATCGGCAATCTTATTTTCGATGCTCACTCCGTGTTTTTCGCTAAATCTGCCTTTCTCTATGTTCGGTAGGATTTTCTTACGTTCGTTTTCTATATCCTGATAATGGACTTTGATCTCGGCTATTAAGGATTCGATAAAGGCACTGGCGAACCTGATTCCTTTCTTGTATGTGTATTCGCTTACTTTAGCGTTCAAGTTAGCCTTAACCTCGTTCAGTTTATCATGATAGTTAGCTTCTACAAGCTGGATAAATTTGCTGAGGATGTCATCCAGTATTTTCTTTGCTTTTATGACTTCGGTTTGCCACGCTTCATCGGCGTTCATAATAGCTTTTTGGACATTCCATGATGGCACGGAGTAGCCTTCGCGCTGTTTTTTGAGGTCATCTATGACTTCGTCGGCGTTAAGTTCCCTGATCCTATTAGAAGCCATGAATTCGCTTACACTTGATCTCACCTCTTCCAGGTCAATCTGGGCGTTCAGAACCCTTTCCAACACATCGGTTCCCAGCAATCGTGAGCAATAAAGCAGCACCCTCTCACGTGGAAACGAAAGCATTGAAATGCCGAAGCTGCCAAAAAACCTGCTTCTGCCCTTGCGGTCCTGAAGCGCCTCGCAGTGATTGATAATGTTGTCCAATGTGGATTGCTCGGCGGCGGCAAGCTCGGATACACTCATCAGGTAAATCCCTTGCCCCACAAGAGCTATGTAACTGTCGAGACTGTCCATGAATCTGCCATCTTCGTTCTGGTCGGCAACATATAGGATATATTCAAACAGCCTATCGTTTTTCAGAGCGATCTCATCACCTTTGTCATAGCCAATGTTGATTGACTTATTGTATTTGATCCTGAACATATCCTCTCTGACTCTTTGTGGATGCATCCAGTATTCGATCTCCTGCAGGGTGGCATACCCATTAGCTTCGATCCTCCTGTGTAATGCGACGGATACCACGCCCTCCACTATGCGGGGATCAAGCAGGACTCCAACTATTCTCGGGTTGAAGTTGGCCAGTTTGATGATCTTTCTGGAAAGTCGAGCCACATCGATGATCATGCCGCTGCCCGTGCCGCCTGCTATAGATGAGATGATGAACACATCGATGACTTTATGCGCCTCAGCGCCCCGCATGGTGAAAAGCTGAGCGATGTTGGTGATAGCTCTGTTCAACAGGTGATAGATGCTCCTATTCTGGGAGAGGTTGTAAACAAGTGCAAGCCTGCCATTTATGCGTACCTGTCCGGCTCCGTCTGCTATAAATCCAGGCCTGTAACCCTTATACCACCATTTTGAGATGTCGTTGTTCTCATCCATTAGCATGTTTTCCACAACCTGAGCGCCGTCAAAACCCTGCATCGCAACGAAATTCTGAACTTCAGCAGATTCGGGATATTTCTTCGTGTCAAACGCGAAAATCTTTATATTTTCCTCCGCTTCCTGGGAGAGCTGGGAATCTCTCTTGAGATACCTATATACCGTCCCGGCAACACGGGTTCCTGTTCCCCCCAATCCAATTATTAAAGTGGGTCTCATGGAGTTCCTCCCTTGATTTTAGGTTTTACAAATTTTCCGAATAATCAAAATCCTCTAACTCGTCTTTGTTTTCCATCAAGTCCTCTGACTCATAATATAGGACTACGTTTGGTGAAAGTTTAATCTCGGCTTGATGCCTTAATACCACACCGTAATCCTGTCCCTCCAAAAGTTCATCATCAACTTCCACCGGTCCTTCAAATGAGAATATTTTTACCCCATCATCAGTTGCGACTAATTTTGCATGTTTCGACTTGATCTCAGGGGAGTCAATTTTTATATCCCCTTGTGTTCCAATATATATCTCCGACTTCCGGTATCTTGATAGGTCATAAGGGATGTTTTCATACACAAGTTTCCCCTTGAATTTTGGGCGTGTTATTCTTTTATACATGTAAAGAATACCTCCCGCTATTAGGAAAAAACCCATCAAGGAAAGAAGCACAACAAGCGGAGATTGTTTCTTAAAAGAGTAGGAAATCACCAAAGGCGCATTAAGTTCCCCGACAGACATTATAGCCCTCACGGTATAGTTTCCTTCAGGTAGAACCGGGAGTTTAATCGGAATGGAAATTGTTGAGTAATTTTCCGCGCACAGTTCTTTTGTCTCCTTAGGAGATGGGATGATGCTGTCCTGAAGACCCTCGGGATTGTATATCAAAATTTTTTTGACTCTCAAGCACAGTTTGTCTCCCAATAAAGGTTTCAGTTTGATTTTATGTGTTCTGATTATGTTTCCCACATTTCCCCAAACGAGGAAGTTTTTGCCACTTATTCCTTTCAATTTAAACGCTATAACAAGAGGGATTATCTTCTTTCGAGTGTATGTTCCCCGCACGATTTGCCAAGTTACATCACGGTATCGGATGGCCATCTGAGCACTTATTATAACTTTGTAACTTTTATCAGCGTTGGAAGGCATCGGGACATGGAGATCCACTGCCTCCAGTCTGGGGGCTTTCAGTGTTACCGGATAAAACGCTGTGTCCACCTGAGGACCTTCGACCCATATCCTGTAAATGGTGCTGTCAAGCATAAGGCTCTCAACTTGTGTGGGGATATTTGTATCTGGTTTCAGAGTGATGATAGCTTCCTTCCCAGGTAAACCTATCTGCTTAAATTCCAGTTTTAAATCCGGCACAGGTAGGACGCTGAACCCTCTGCGAACAGCATATCGAGTTTTGGATAAGGTATCCTCAACGATTACTTCGTAAGTGTAAAATCCCTCATTTTTCAACGGTGAGGAAAACCCCATGTAGTTGTAACCCCTACGTTTTAGTTTGAAACTTTCAGTTTCTCCAGAGGGTTCCTCAATGTATATTTTAACAATGAAATTATCAAAATTAACTCCACGATTTGTCGGGGATACATTCTGCAACTTAATATGGAAATATACAGAATCGAAAAGCGGCACACCTCTTTCATCCGGGCTTTTTATCAATACTCTGACGGGTTGAAGATACAAAAAAGCCTTAATCTCATTCCCTTTTGCCGCACTTTCATCCTTGAATTTTAATACCAGTTGCCAGAGACCGGGATTAGGATTGTGTTTTCTCAAAATTATGGAATTGGTTGTCGATTCCATAATACAATCTTGAGAACTACCACACATTATCGTGTCCGTGTCAGATGCCACGAGGTAAATTCTAAAATCCGTTTTTTTTCGAGGTTTTATGATGGAAATGATAAATTGGGGCGTGTATCGAGGTATAAAGAAATTGGCTTTTTTAAACCTGTCCATAGTCATGAATGCAAGGCTGAGTTCTCTGCTCATCGAACCCGTGGTGGATACGAGTAGATTGCTAAATGTCTGAACAAGTTCAGGTGCTTTCTCGACAATCTGATATTGGCCACCGGTTTTGGCTGAAATTCGCTTAAGAAGCTGTCTGTCAGCCTGTTTTGACAGCCCTATAGCTGTGACCGGGATATTAAGATTGCCAAAAACGGTAAGGATGGAATCAAGTTCATGGTGATAAGCAGACATGGAACGCCATGCAGGTAGTTCTATCTTCCCATCTGTAAGAAGAACAACTGAGATGTCTCGTTTGATTGGAAGTGAATCTATGAGACCAAGGGCAGCCTTCAAGGCAGCGGCAATATCGGTATGTTTTCCGTCTCTCCGGATACTGGAATTTATAAGCGTGTCCAGATAAGGTTTATAGGGTTGCAACGGGACCACAATCCGGGCGCTGTCAGCAAAACCTATTATGCTAATTTCGAGATCTTCTGACTGAGGGGAAAGGAATTTGAACAGGCTGCCGTAGAGTGAGATGGATTTGATGCTCAACTTCTGGGGGTCATTGTATTTCATGCTTCCGGATTCATCTATCAGAAAAATAACGGTGGCAGCCTTCAGATTAAAAACCAATCCAACTAATATCAGGAAAAGCCTCTTTGCCATAGTGTTTTGAGTATATTATCCGTTAATTTGTTAAGTCAAGTGGTCGAAGTCTATTCGCCGTTTTTTTTGTGATGGGAATTTTTGTTTCTCTGTGCCCTCTATATCTCCGTGTGAAAACGAAATAAAAATCACACAGGGACACGGTGAACACAGAGAGATGGGACATGGAGTAAAGGATACCTCGTGTGAGATGGCGAGGATTGATGAAGCGATGGCGGCGTGGCGAAATGCGGACAGGGACGATCAGTTATGCAAAGAGATTGGAACAGTTTTGCAGCTTATAACTCTTTGATAATCTGGATGTTATGTTTGACACCACAAAGTAAAAGGCCAATAGCCGTTTCATTGAGATATCAAGTCGGAGGCGCTTTGATGGCAGAGGATGGCTGTCCCTCTTTTTATCTCCGTCCGCCCCCGGTAAGGGATAAAACCAAAACTCGGTGGGGCAGATGTCTCACCCGAATGTCCTCAAACCTTGCCAGCTTTTTTCTGGCACAGCCTCTCAGGCATTAAAATTAAGCGCAATGAAAAGGGTTACAGTAAAAGGCAGAGCAAAAGATTATCTGACCCATCCGTGGATATTTTCCGGCAAAGTGGTGGAAGATGGGGGGGCGGCTCCGGGCGAAGCCGTCCTCGTTTATACGACGAAGGGCGTGTTCCTCGGTTCCGCAATTTACAATCCTAAATCCAAGATCGCCCTGAGGTTCTATTCGAGGGCGAAGGAGGAGCTGGATTACATCGCCATCAAGAACAGGATTTACAATGCCCATCTGAGGCGCAGCCGTGTCATCCGCAAGGAAAAGAGCTATCGGATCGTGTTCGGCGAATCCGACGACCTGCCGGGCCTCATCATCGACAGATACGGCAGCGGATTCTCTATCCAGATCATATCCATCGGGATGGAATATCGCAGAGGCCACATCGTGGACGCACTGGTTGACCTATTCAATCCGGAATTCATTTACGAACACAGCGATTCGGCGCTGAGAAAGGAGGAGGGCCTGCCGCCACGCTCCGAACTCGTCCACGGGGAACTGCCAGACGAGGTCATCATCGAATCTGCGGGGATGAAATACATCGTTGACATCGCCGGCGGTCAGAAAACAGGCTTCTTTTTCGACCAGAGGAACAACAGGCGGATCGTGGAGTTTTACTCCCGTGGGGCATCGAAAGGGCTTGACCTGTTCTCCTACACCGGATCGTTTGCCCTTCACATGCTGAAAGGCGGCGTTGAGATAGTCTATGCGGTGGACAGGTCGGCCTCAGCGCTTGAGCTTCTGAAAAAAAACGCCGAACTGAACGGCTTTGAAAGGAAGCGCATCGTGACCTTCAACAAGGACGCATTCGATTTTCTTGACGAGATGGCGCTGACCTCGGAGAAGTTCGACTTCATCGTGCTTGACCCGCCATCCTTCACCCGGAAACGGAGCAAGGTCAGGGAGGCCCTGAAGGCGTATAGGGTTCTGCACGAAAAGGCCATCGCCTTGCTGAACGACGGCGGATTCATAGCCACCTTCAGCTGCGCCATGTATGTGGGTCGGGACGAACTCCTCGACTCGTTCTATCAGGCCGCCCGAAAGATGAGAAAGAACTTCTACGTCCTTGAACACCTGCATCAGGCCAAAGATCACCCCGTGCTGTTAGGATTCCCGGAAAGCGAATACCTGAAAGGCTTTCTGCTGGTTCACAAGCCATGAACATTCGGCTCAAGATAATCGACAGATACGTCCTCCGTGAGTTCATCAAATACCTCCTGCTTTTCCTGGTAGGCGTGATTTTCATCTTCATAATCGTCAACTTCTTCGAGCAGGTGGACAAATTTGTCGCAAAGAAGGCCTCTCTTGAGAGCATCGCAAAGTATTACGCCTACCAGATACCTTATCTGTTCAACCTGCTCCTCCCTGTGGCCGAGCTTCTGGCGGTGTTTTTCGCCATAGGCGACATGGCAAGGAACTTCGAACTGATCGCCATCAAGGCCGCCGGAGTGGACATCTACCGCATCTTCGTGCCGATACTCATGGCCGGGCTTTTTAACTCCGGGCTGGCGTTCTGGGTCGGCGGATACGTGTCCGGCGAGGGCATGAGAAAGGCATTTGAGACGAGGATGGTGGAGATCGAAAAAAGGAACTACTCGCTCCACAGGACATTTGCGAGGAACCTATCGTTTCTGGGCCGGGGCGGTCGGCTGTTCTTTTTCGGCACCATCAACGCCCTGTCCAACACCGTCAGCAACGTGGTGATCATGGATTTCAGGGGTGACAGCGTGGTCAGACGCATCGATGCCCGTTCGGGCAGGTTCAAGGATGGGGTCTGGACGTTTTACTACGTCGTCGAAAGGCGGTTCGTGGGGGATTCCGTCATCGTGGAGACGTATTCGCAAAGGAAGTATCCGGAGATCAAGGAAAAGCCCTTTGAGTTTTTGAAAGTGAGCCGTGAGCTTCAGGAGATGTCGATCCCGCAGCTCTACGCTCATCGGAAGGCGTTGAGGGAGGCCGGACTCGACTGCGCCGGGGTCGATACGGAGATACACTTCCGTTTCGCCTTCCCGTTCATAAACTTCGTCATCCTGTTTTTCGCCCTGCCACTTGCTTCGTCGCTCAGGGGGCACGGTAAGGCCTACGGGTTTGGGCTGGCCGTTTCCCTCGCCTTCGTCTACTGGAACCTGATCCAGATTTTCAAGGTTCTGGGCCAGACCGGTGAGCTGTCCCCGTTCCTTGCGGCATGGATTCCCAACGCCATTTTTCTCGTGACAGGGTTCATCGCCAACCTCAGGGTGCAGAGATGACCGACCGTCATTCCCTGACATACATCTCGTAGAGGAAACGGGAGGGTTCCTGATACCGCCTGAATCGGCGTTTGGGATATGTGATGTAAAGCCTTTCGAGCGCCCTTGTCACCGCCACAAAGCAAAGCCGCCGTTCCTCCTCCAGCTGCGCAGGCTCGGCTATCGACCTGCTGGACGGGAAAATCCCTTCCGCCATCCCGACGAGAAAGACTATGGGGAATTCCAGTCCCTTCGCCGAATGGATGCTCATGATCTGCACGCCGCCGGTGGATTGAGAATGGTATCCTAACTCCTTCGATATGGCCACATGCGACAGGAACTGCCTGATGCCGCCCCGGCCGAAAGAACCGGCAATGTTCAGGAGTTCGAGGATGTATTCCTGCTCCATTTCCTTCGATGTGCTGGTGCTTTTGCCCAGCTTCTCAAGGTAGCCCGAAAGCCCAAAGACCTCCTCAAGGAAATCTGAGGGCGACATCACCTCCGTCTCGCCACGCCTCTGGAGCAACAGCTCCCAGAACCTTTTGAGCAGCTCGAGTTTATCGGGCGGCAGGGTTTTCGAGAACGTGGGGCGCCCTGTCTTATCGAAATACTTAACGGCGGCCGATGCCTCTTTCTTCGAGAAACCAAGGAACCTGCGCAGAACGCCCGACAGGGAGGCTTTGTCCCCCTCACCGATCAGGAGTCTCAGCAGTCCGACGGCATCCCTGACCTCAGGCCTGTCCCAGAATCCACCGCTGCCGGGCAGGTTGTAGGGGATATGTTTTCTCGAAAACGTGTCCTCAAACGCCCTCGAATAGCTGTTCATGCGCATTATGACGGCCATGTCCTCGAACGCAATTCCAGATTCGTGCTCCTTCAAAATCCTGTCGGCGACATAGGCGGCCTCGTCGGACTCGTCCGAGGCGGCGTAGAACACCACAGGGTTCTCGATGTGCCTCTCCCTGTGCGGGACGATGACCTTTTTAATCCTCGATGTGTTGTGGGAGATGAGGGTCTCAGCAAGGTTGATGATTTCAGCCGGTGAGCGGAAGTTCCTCGTCAGCCTCAACTCGACAACATCGGGAAAATCCTCCTTGAGCCTGTAAAGGTAGTCCTTTGAAGCGCCCCTGAAACCATAAATCGACTGATCGTCGTCGCCGGTGACGTAGAGGGAAGTCCTCTGAACGCCCTTCTCGTCCATGGTCAGGAACCTTATGAGCTGATACTGGGCGTGGTTGATGTCCTGAAACTCATCCACAAGGATGTGGTCAAACCTCTCAAGGAACATCTCCCGGATGTCCTCATAGCTGAAAAGCAGCCTGATGGCCAGAAATATCATGTCGTCGTAGTCGATAAGCCCGTGTTCCGTCTTGTAGTCCTCGTATCGCCTGTAAAAAGCTGCAATCGACTGTTGCCATCGGCTCCTTGCGGTCATTGCGTATTTTTCGGGGGTTATGAGCCTGCTTTTGGCGAGGCTGACCTCACGCAGCATCCCCTTCAACCGGTTGATGTTGGTCTGGCCGGTTATCGAGACGGCTATTTTGAGTGCTTCATCCCGGCCGATTATCACCACGTCTTCGGGCAATCCGAGGCGTTCGGCGCCATAGGATATAATTCTGTGACCCAGAAGATGGAATGTCCCTGTCCACAGGCTTTTCGTCAGCCCTTCGCCGATCAGGTGTTCGACACGGGCTTTGAGTTCGGAAGCGGCCTTTCCGGTGAAGGTCACCGCAACGATCCTGTCGGCGCTGACTCCCCGCTCGTCAATCAGGTAGGCTATCCTATGTGCGAGGGTGGTGGTCTTGCCTGTGCCAGCCCCACCGATCAGGAGCACCGTTCGGGCATCTACCCTGACAGCCTCGGCCTGTTCGTGGGTAAGTCCGCGCAGGGCCTTAGGCTCACCACGTCCGGGCGCCTGAACCTGCAGGAGGACAAGCTCCTGCCCGCGCGCATTGCGGGTCAACGCACTGCGGAATTCCGATGCCGAGTGGAACCTCCGTTCAGGGTTGCGATGCAACGCCTTTTTCAGCACATCGAACACCTCCGTCGGCACACCGGGAATCCTCGAAAGCTTGCCGGACATGATCTTGCGCCTCAATCCGTCCAGGCTTTCGTCGAAGAAAGGCGGACGCCCTGAGAGCATCTCGTAAAGGACAGCCGCAACTGACCAGATGTCCGATTCCTGACGAAATTCGCCTTTCCATGACTCCGGTGGCATGTAGATCGGCGTTCCGGCAACCGAGATCGACAGATGTTCGCCTGAAAAAAAGACCCCAAGCCCGAAGTCCGTGATTTTCGGGATGTTTTCAGGGGTCAGAAGGATATTCTCAGGTTTGATGTCGCGGTGAATCACGCCGTGCGCATGGGCGTATTCCAGTCCTGAGAGTATCTGAAGGATGAGCTGGAGCGCCTCGTTCAGCTCCATGGGCGCCTTCTCGTCGATCAACCTGCGGAGCGATGGCCCATCAACGTATTCCATGACAAGCACGAGCCGGCCGTCGATGATGTCGGCGTTGTAGAACCGAACGATGTTAGGGTGTTCCAGCGAGGCCAGTAGCCGGGCCTCGTGCATCAGCATCTCGATGTCCTTCTGCTTCTGGCGGGAGATCTTGAGCGCATACCGTTTCTGTGTGATCGTGTCGTAACCGAGAAAGACATCGGCAAATGCACCGCCGCCGATCCAGCTCTCGATTTTATACTTGCCGATCCTATCCCTTATCATGACCTAACAGTTTAAAGCCACACAAAAATACCCGTTAGCCGAAAACCGACCTGTTGGCGGCCAGAATAGAGAGAACGCCCATCGTGGATGGGCGTTCATCGGGTCATGGCATCGATTTACTATCAGCTTTTCTTAACGGTCGGCCTCAGTATCATGGTCATAAATCGGCCTTCCATCTTGATGGGCACATCCACAGCCGAGATATCGGAGAGCTCGTCGATGATCCGCTTCATGACCTTCTCTCCCTGTTCCTTGTGGACGATCTCCCGGCCGCGGAACATCATCTTGATACGCACCTTCTTACCATCTTCGAGAAACTCGCGCATCTTACGAAGCTTGACCTGCAGGTCATGGTCATCGATACGCGGACGCACGCTGATGTCCTTGACTTCGCCTCCGGATTTCTGCTTCTTGCTTTTCTTTTTCATCTCGTATTTGAACTTTCCGTAGTCCATGATCCTGACAACCGGCGGTCTCTCGTTGGGAGCGACCTCAACCAGGTCGAGATTCTGGGAATAGGCCAGCTCAAGTGCATCGCGGGTCCTCATGATTCCAAGCTGTTTTCCGTCAGGGCCTACAACCCTGACCTCTGGCACACGGATCCTCTCATTGACCCTGTATTTTTCCCTATCCCTTCTGGGACGACGTGGATAAAAATGACGACTCGGCATGTTAGTTAGATAAAACCTCCTCTTTGAACCTGTTTATTATCTCCTCTATCGGAAAAGAACCGAGGTCCCCCTCACCGTGCTTCCTCAAAGAAACGGTGCCGGCCTCCTTCTCCCTGCGCCCGACGATGAGCATGTAAGGCACCTTGCGCCTCTCGGCCTCCGAAATCTTGTAGCCGATCTTTTCGTTCCTGAGGTCGGACTCCACACGGAAACCAGCTTCCCTCAATCTGGCCTCGATCTCCTTAGCATAATCGGCCTGCTCGTCGGTTATCGGCATCACTATGGCCTGAACAGGTGCAAGCCACATGGGGAAATTCCCGGCGTAATGCTCAATCAGCACGCCGAAGAACCTTTCGATGGAGCCTAACAGCGCTCTGTGGATCATGTAGGGCCGCTTGTCTTTCCCGTCCCGGTCACGGTAAGTGACGTCGAACCGCTCCGGCAGGTTGAAATCGAACTGGATGGTGGAGCATTGCCATTCCCTGCCAATGGCATCCTTGATCTTGATGTCGATTTTCGGCCCGTAGAACGCACCGCCTCCCTCATCGACGTCATAGGGCAGCTTGAGCTGTTCAACCGCTTTGATGAGGGAATTCGTGGCTAACTCCCACATCTCATCGTTCCCGACGTATTTCTCCGGCCGGGTGGAAACGTAGATGTTGAAGTCCTCGAATCCAAACCTCCTGAGCATGTAAAATGCGAGGTCGAGCACCCCGAGGATTTCGTCCTCGACCTGTTCCGGCGTAGCAAAGATGTGGGCATCGTCCTGAGTGAACCCCCTGACACGCATGAGGCCATGAAGCACCCCGGAACGCTCATAACGGTAAACCGTGCCAAGTTCAGCCATCCTGAGAGGCAAATCCCGATAGCTTCTGAGCT
The DNA here is from genome assembly GCA_027064565.1 of Caldifarciminota bacterium. Taxonomy (GTDB): domain Bacteria; phylum Hydrothermota; class Hydrothermia; order B15-G9; family B15-G9; genus WGAI01. The sequence continues at coordinate 12,809 of JAMOPK010000175.1, forward strand.
TTGACTTGTAGATGTAGATGTGGAACGGGCAGTTCATCGGCTTAATGAAATACTCCTCCTCGTCGATCTTCATCGGGGCATACATGTTTTCGCGGTAGAAATCTAAGTGTCCGGAGGTCTTCCAGAGGTGAGAGCGCCCGATGTGGGGTGTATAGACCAGTTTGTATCCGCGTTTCAGGTGTTCGTCCACCCAGAACCTTTCGATCAGGTGCCTTATCATCGCCCCGTTGGGATGCCACAGGATCAGGCCGGGGCCTATCTCGTTGTTAACGGAGAAGAGGTCCAATTCCTTGCCCAGTTTGCGGTGGTCTCTGCGCTTTGCCTCCTCGATGCGATGAAGATACTCCTCCAGCATGGCCTTCTTGGGGAAAGAAATCCCATAAATCCTCTGGAGCACAGGGCCACGTTCATCGCCCCGCCAGTAGGCGGATGATGAATGCAGCACCTTAAACTGCTTCACATAGCCGGTTGACGGCAGGTGCGGGCCTCGACAGAGGTCAACAAAATCGCCCTGCCAGTAAACGGATACCGTGTCATCCTCGATCTCATTTATGAGTTCGATCTTATA
>JAMOPK010000176.1 GCA_027064565.1 Caldifarciminota bacterium
AGGTTGCTTTATATCACGTTGCTTTTGCCATCTTTGCTAATGGCTTTACCGGCCGACGATGTGATACCTCTGCCCAACAGGGATTATTATCCAAGATTGATTCAGGAGATAAAAAATGCCAAGAAGACGCTGCATATTTTCATGTTTTCAGCCCGTTATTACAGAAAATATAAAGATGACCCTAATTCTTTGTTGCTCAATGAAATAATTGAAGCGCACAAGAGGGGTGTTGATGTGGTGGTCATCCTTGATGCCTCCTCGTGGAACGTGAGCAACACCCTGAAAAACAAGGAATTCGGCGATAGCCTGAAGTCCGCGGGAGTGGAGGTTCATTACGACCCGATTGACATCACCAGTCACGACAAGCTGATCATCATTGACGATTACATAACTTTTGTTGGATCCCATAACTGGAGCTATTTTGCACTTGCGAGGAACAACGAGGCCTCGGTGTTGATTAAATCCAAAGCGGTGGCTGAGTATTTCGAGAAGCATTTTCAGGATGTGCTGAGGCTTTCCACCGATGATGTGCCAAAGGAGATATTGGAATGATTAATTTCCTTTTGCTCGCTTTTCTGCTCAATGTTGGGGATACGGTTGCGATCACCATATTGCACACCAATACGATTCACGGGGCAGTCGAGCCTCAACCGGCCACATGGATAAATCCGGATTTTCCACCGCCTGTAGGAGGCGCCGATGCGGCCCTTGCCGTCATCGATTCCGTCAGAAAAGAGGTGACCTCATCCGGCGGAAAAGTGCTACTTTTGGATGCTGGCGAGGCTGTCGGAGGTGGGCCTGTTGGAGCGTGGTTTGTGGTTGATCCGGTGGTCGATTTCATGAACCGGGCGGGTTACACAGCGATGGAGATCGGCGTTCGAGAGTTAATGATGGGGCCTGATTCCCTTGCGCTTTTCCGAAAAAACGTGAGTTTTCCTCTACTGGCCTCCAACCTCAGGCTTGGCTCCGATACCCTCCGTTCCCCTGATTATGTCTCCAGATACCTCATGCTTGACCTCGATGGTGTGAAGGTTGGCGTGTTCGGGCTCGTCTCCGAGGCCAGCTTCATCTTCATGCCGTTCTGGATGAGGGACGATTACTTTTTCACTAAGGAAGTCGAAACGGCGAGGCAGATGGCCAGAAAACTGAAAGACGAAGGGGCCGACATTGTGGTGGCTGTTACCCACATCGGGATGGCAAGGGATACTATGCTTATCGATTCGGTGCCGGAGATCGATGTCATAGTGGGCGGATTCGATGGCAGAGGGATACGGGAGGCCTATGAGTCGCCTTTCACTCACGGGATTGTCATCAGGACTTATGAAAGGCTGACGTCCATAGGGCGGCTCGACCTTTTTTACGACAAAAATGCCCACACCATTGTTGGTTATAAATGGAGAAGCATATCTCTTTCGCTTGAGGAGGTGGGTGAAGATTGAGCCTGTGGTTCAAAATAGCGCTTTTTGCGGCCGATTCTGCGGCTAAAGTCGGGGCAGAGAGTAATGGTTCTGTCCCTGTGCGTTCTGTCTGGATGATATGGGTTGGGATAGCAGTGTTGGCGGTGATTGTAGATGTTGTCATTTGTCCTAAGCCAATATCTTTATGGTATGCAGTAGGAGCTATAGCTGCGTTGATAGCCAGTTTTCTGGGAGTAGGTCTCCTGCTGCAGGGCTTGATTTTTGCAGTTTTTTCTTTTGCTGCTCTGCTTGTGGCTTCCTACCTTAAAAATTTGAAAACAAGTAAAAGCCTTGAGAACAATGTTATCCCGGAACATGTGAAGAAAAAACTCAAGCTTGAGAACATTGTCAATCAGGAAGGGATAGTCGTCAAGACTATTGATCCAGAAAGACATGAGAATGGATTGGTGAAAGTTGCTGGAATCATTTTACCTGCCAGGTCATTGAGAAATCAAAAGATTAAGGCGGGCACGGATGTGGTCATCAAAGCGGTGAAACAGAACATGGTTGGTGGATTTGCACAATTCATCGGGGGGACAAACTCATCGAGATACATTTTGATAGTTATGCCCAAGGAAAAAGTTATCGAAAATGATGTTAAACGTTCAGGAGGCCGGATATGGGACAACTGATCGGTCTGTTTGTAATCATTGGCTTAACTGTCGTTTTCATGACACTCATAATAAGGATAGAAGAGGTTCCTGAAGCTCACGTGATGATAGTGGAGAGGTTCAGAACGTTCAACAGGATAGCCCCGCCCGGTTTGCATATACTCCTTAAAATTCTCCATGAGGAGCCGAGGAAGGTAACTATCGTTAGGACTGAAACGGTAAAGGGGGAAGAGAAGCCCGTTTATAGAAAGGTCAAATCTCCATATCTCGACCTCAGGGTGCAGATATTGGACTTCCCTGAAATCACGGCCATTACTCAGGAAAATGTCCCTCTTATTGTAGATGCTCTTATTTTCTACGAAATAGTGGATCCACTGCTTGCGGCTTATAAGGTAGAAAATATCCCGGATGGCATCGAACAGCTCGCTCAAACCAGCCTGAACGAACAGATAGGAAAGGTTAAGCTGGATGAAGCTATCGAGAACAAGACAATGATCGAAAACAATGTTCAGATAGAAGTTCAGAAAAAGGCAGCCGAATGGGGTATAAAGATAACCAATGTCGAGATACAGAAAATAGTCCCTCCGGAAGAGATGTTGAGCGCGATGGAAGCAGAGGCGATAGCCGAACGGAAACGTAGAGCGGAGTTTATCGAGGCAGAGACATATCAGGAAGTGGTTAAGAGAAAAGCTGAAGGCGATAAAGAGGCGGCTATCACGAGGGCAGAAGGAGAGAAACAGGCCGCCATCCTCAAAGCCGAGGGCGAAGCAGAAGCTACAAGGAAACTTGCCGCTGCTGAGGGTGAGGCAATTCGTGCAGTCCTCGAAAAAATTGCAACTGCCAGCCCGGATGCCGCTATGCGCTATCTCATGGCCATCAAATACATTGAGGCTTTACATAAGATCGCAGAAGGCAAATCATCGAAAATATTTTTCCCTGTTGAACTTATGGGGTCTATTGACAGGGTTTCAGAGGTGCTTTACAAAATAACCACCAAAAAGGAGGAACCACGATGAAGGTAGCGGTGAAAGAAAAGCGCAAGGTTAAAGCTCTTGTTATGCCTACTGAAGTTTATTCTCGCATAGTGGGTTACTATCGTCCGGTTCAGAACTGGAACGAGGGCAAAAAGCAGGAATTTAAAGAGAGAAAATATGTCGATGTGAAGAAAAATTAAGGCCATGCCTATCTACGAATACGTTTGCCTCGATTGTGGTAAAAAATTTACCGTGTATGTGCTGAATGTCGTTGGGGGGCAAGAAGAGGCCGTTTGTCCTCGTTGCGGAAGCAAAAACGTCAGGAAACTCATTTCGAGGATCAGATATATTGAGTCAGAGGAAGCGAGGCTTGAGCGACTTGCGGAATCAACTGATATCGAGAACCTTGATCCCAACGACCCCAAAGCCCTTGCTAAGTTCGTGAAAAAGATGGGTCAGGAGTTGGGCGACGAATTCGGGCCTGAATTCGAGGAGATGGTTGATCGGATAGAGAGCGGCGAACTGGATGGCGAGATATCCGATTCAGGAGAACCATCAGGTGAAGGGGAAGGTTCTGAACTCGATTCTGAGAGTTGAATTCTTGAAGTAAATTTTTGATGCGATTATAATTCTGACCCAAGTATTGGCGGCGTAGCCAAGTGGCTAAGGCGACGGTTTGCAAAACCGTTATTCCCGGGTTCGAATCCCGGCGCCGCCTTAATTTTTGCCCGGGTGGTGGAATGGCAGACACAGGGGACTTAAAATCCCCTGGGGGAAACCCCGTGCGGGTTCGAGTCCCGCCCCGGGCATGACAGGAAGATAGATTGCCATGTTGATGAGAAGAACTACCGGAAAGGTCATAACTGCCATTATCCTCGGAACGCTTGTTGGGGATCTGATAGGCAAGATAATCGGGATGTTCCTGCCGGAAAGCCCGTTGCGGCAACTCCTGATCACTCACGTTGACATTGGTATAAACTACTTCGAGGTCAATCTCCTGATAGTTGACTTTGGGCTCAAACTCATGATTTCATTCAATTTGCTTTCGATAATTTTTATGTTTCTTATGATTTACCTGCTTTACAAATTGTGATGAGGGGAATGCGTCATGGATAAAAAAACTGAAAGGTTCTACCTGCTGATTTTGCTTGGGCCAGCGCTATTTATCCTGCTGGCATTTAAAGTGTTGCCTATACTCCTTGCTTTTAGATTCAGTTTTTATGAGTGGGGAATAGCCGGTGAGAAGGGGTTTGTTGGACTTTACAACTATTACCTCCTGCTCCAGGATCCTCTTTTCTGGCGCTCCATGCTGAACACCTTTTACTACGTGCTTTTCACTGTGCCGCTGGCGATAATCATCTCAATGTTTTTCGCTATCCTGCTTAACAAGGGCGTCAAAGCGCTTGGAACCTTCCGCACGATTTACTATCTCCCGGTTGTGACCTCCATCGTCGCCGTCTCCGTTGTGTGGAAATGGCTCTACGACCCTTCGCGCGGGCTGTTCAACTACCTGTTACAGCTTGTGGGGTTGCAGCCTCTCAGGTGGCTTGAAGAACCGCGCGGTGTGTTCGAGTTGTTGTTGGGAATGAAGCTCCCGCTCCTTCTTAAAGGGCCTTCGCTTGCCCTGTTCTCGTTGAGCATTCTCGGCATCTGGAGAAGTATAGGCTACAACGTGATAATTTTTCTTGCCGGCCTGAAAAACATCCCAACGGTCTATTACGATGCGGCGAAGGTCGATGGCGCCAGTTCATGGCAGACGTTCAAAAACGTGACTCTCCCGCTCCTCTCTCCGACTACTTTCTACGTGATGATCATGACCACAATATCTTCATTCAAAATGTTCGCGCCTGTGTGGACGATGACAGGCCCACCGCCCGGTGGCCCATTGCACAGCACGATGGTGATCATCTATTACCTGTTCCAGCGCGGATTTGAGGAATATCAGGTTGGTTATGGCTCCGCAATCGCTTTCGTGTTCTTCGTAATCATCCTCCTGATAACCATTTTCCAGAAAAAATACAGCGAAAAGAAGGTGTATTATGAGATATAAGATAACGCGAAAGGTAGAGAGATTTTTGATATACGCCGTTCTTATAGCGGGTGCTGTGTGGATGTTGCTGCCGTTCCTGTGGATGCTGGTCACCTCATTCAAAACTCAGGCTGATGCCATAAGGATTCCGCCGACATGGATCCCTCATCCATTCACGCTGGAAGGTTACAAACAGGCCTTTACCAAGGTGAATTTTGCCCGCTACATCTACGTTTCGACGGTAGTGACCCTGTTGAATCTGGTCAGCGTGCTTCTCACCGCTGTGCTGGCAGCTTATGCGTTTTCATGGTTCAAGTTCAAGTGGAGGGAGACGCTGTTCACCGGCATTATTTCATTGATGATTGTGCCGATCCCGGTCTATGTGGTGCCTCTCTATATCATCGTCCAGAAGCTCAACTGGATTGACACCTATTACGCCCTGTTTGTGCCCTGGAGCGTAAACATTTTTGCCATTTTCCTTTTAAGACAGCATTTTCGCAGCATTCCACGCGATTTATACGATGCGGCTGTCATAGATGGCTGTGGCAGATTGAGATTCTTATGGCAGATAATACTTCCCCTGACAAAGCCCGCTCTCATAACGGTTTCAATTTTCACGATAATTACAAGCTGGAACTCATTCATGTGGCCCCTGATGGTTACAAACAGCGACAAGATGAGGCCTGTTCAGGTTGGATTGGCCTATTTTGCACAGGGGGAAAGCTCGAACTATCCCGCCCTCATGGCGGCTTCTACAATTGCAATTTTGCCCCTTGTCATTCTCTATTTCATCGCCCAGAAGCATATCGTCGAGAGTTATGCCAGAACTGGCCTTAAAGACTGAGCTCTCGCTTACCCTGGGAGGCAAATCATGATTGCATCTTTGCTTTATATCGGTCTGGTGACTGGCTTTTCACTTTTGTCTTCGGATTCAAAGGGATTTTCAGCCGATTTCTCGATTGAGAAGATCGATACTGCCCTGGTGTTTGAAGGCGGGCACAGGTATGTGCAGCTCCTTTCGGACGAACTGCTGATGGAAGGCGAGCCCGGAGAACCACCGGTTTACTATTACAAGCTCCTTTTTGGGTTGCCTCAGAATGGTGGATTTTCCGTGAAAGTTTTTCCTCTTGAGACGGAGACTTACTATTTGAACACATTTCTCGCACCCGTCCCCCAATTCGATGAGGACGGAATGTCTGAACGGTATTTCGTGTCAAAAGCTTATAATGAGGATAGGTTCTTCCCTTCGCTCGATTACAGCGTCTTGAGGACGGGGGTTATGGGCGGGGTGAGATACGCTGAAGTTGCGGTTTATCCCGTTCGCTACAATCCGGCCAGAGGTGTGCTCAAGCTCATCAAACGCTTCCGGGTGCAGGTGATTTTTGAGGGGAAGCCTGAGATCAGGAGCGTAAGCCGTCCTCATCTTGAGCTTGTTAAAAAACTCAATTTCGTAAATTTCAACACGGTCAGGAATTGGGGCGTTGCTGAGCCGAAACTTGACTGGAGTGATCCTTTTTCTGTTGCTGCCACATGGGTCAAAATAGCCGTCATCGATGAGGGCATTTACGAGATTTCTTTCGAGGATTTGAAAAATCTGGGCCTGTCACCCATTCCATCAGATCAGATAGCCCTGTTTTCTTTTGGGGGGCGGACTCTGCCTTCGGACGTGGACTCTGCGAATGTGGGAATGGAACCCGTGGGCTTCGTCCTTCAGGACGGCGGCGACGGCGTGTTTGGCCCCGGCGACAAAATCCTGTTCTACGGCCTTCCCATGCGAAGGCATCAGTGGAACGGAACGGAATTCGTCTATTTCGATCACCCCTATTCCGACACCAATTTTTACTGGCTGGGTCTGTATTCTGAGCCGGGGATCGGCAGAATCGTTGCCCCACAATCCTTATCCGGTGGGGTTAATGTGGATACGGCTGTCAGGTTTTACAGGCATGAGCAAAACCTTTTCAACATCGCTCAGAAAGGACTGTGGTGGCTTGGCGAAATGATCCAGCGGGACGCCGGCGAGAGAATGGCCTCGATGGATTTCGATTTCGATCTTCCGGGCATCGTGGGGACGCATGGCACCTTTGAGATTCAGGTTGTCAGTGGTGGCAAATATCAGAACAGGAACGTCAGGATAGTTGTCAATGGTGACACTCTGGGCCTGCTTAGTATGGCAGGGTTAATGTCAAGACAGCTTGTGGTCGATTACGATGGCTTCAGGGAAACCAATAACAGGTTGAGCTTGATCGTGGAAGTCTCGCCATATGACACCCTCTGGCACAACAACAGCGACTATGTTTTTCTGGATTATTTCGACGTGAAATACGCTGCCCGTTCCACATCTCAGATTAACGGCGATGTTTACTGGGAGGGCGATTCCCTTGATGCAACTTTGCAGGTTGCCTCTGACATCAGCATGGTCTGGGATGTTTCCAATCCTCTGCTCCCGGAAGTGTTGAATATTTCCAATGGCAGTTTCAGCGTGGAGTTGAAGCCGGGCAGCGTTCTATACCTTCATAAGGACACCAGACGGCCTGTTTACATGCAGATTTTCCCGGTCAGGCATCTCAGGGAGATGGACGTCAGCGGTGTCAGGTATCTTGCCATTGCGCCTTCTGTTTTTGGCCCGATTTTCGGCGAATATGCCAGATGGAGGGCCGACAACATCCTCCTGCCGGATGGCAACGGGCACTGGAGGCATGGCAGAGGTGAAGTTCTTGCCGTCACAGTTGAAGACATCTTTGACGAGTTCGGTTTCGGCGTTCGTGACCCCGTTGCCATAAGAAACTTTGTCAGATACGTTTACGACAACGACGATTCCCTGCTTTACCTCGCCCTTGTTGGCGATGGGCATTACGATTACAAAGGCTATACCACCACATTCGGGAATTTCATTCCCCCTTATGAACCCTATTATCTGCTGAACATTGAATCTCAGCTGGGGGCCAACGACCTGTTTTTTGCAAACATGGATGGTGACCTTTACCCGGATATTTTTATCGGCCGTATCCCGGTCAGATACAGGCGGGAGTTGAGCGATTACATCCAGAAGTTGCGCGTTTACGAAAGCGGAGACGCCACGGGATTATGGCGTGACAGGGTCTTGCTTGTTGCTGATGATGAATATGGCGAGAACCAGACGATCGGCGGCGATACCCAGCACATGTATTACATCAACCTGATTTACAACAACTGGATACCTCACAGCATGGATGTGTCTCACGTGTATGAGATCGAGTTCCCAAGGCCTGCGCCGAGAGTCAGGCAGGGGGCATCCGAGGCCTTTATCAGGGAGTTCAATCGAGGCGCTTCGATGGTGGTCATTTTCATCCACGGACACCCGGCTCAGCTTTCACATGAAAAACTTTTTGATCTCCAGCGGGATGCAGAAAAGATAAATGCGGGCAGGAAAAACCCGTTTGTGTTTGTGGCCTCCTGTAAAGTCGGCGGCTTCGATCGGATAAAATACCCTCGTTCCATCACCGAGGACTGGACGCTGAGGCCCGGCGGGGCGATCGCCACGGTCTCGTCTACTGTCGGCGAATTTCACTCCACAAACATGAGGGTCTTCGAGGGGATGGTCAGGACGCTCCAGTCCGACAGCGCTGCCCATCCGTTCGGGGAGATGCTTTTTAACGGGGTTGCTGCCTCAGGAGGCATCTATTTTGTCCTCTTTGGCGACCCATCGATAGCCTATTCTTTCGTTTATCCCGAATATGACGTCTCGATGCCGGACACGATTCGGGGAGGCGAACAGGTGAGCTGGCACGTGGCCGGCGTGGATACCCCTCAAACGGATTTCGTTTATGTAAACGCCCTCGGCCCTCGAAAAAATGTTACCTATCACTCGCCCGACGGCGTCACCGTCATAAACTACACCCGTCCACCTGCCCCGTATTTCGTCGGGAAATCGACCGTGATGAACGATTCCGCTGCCGGCAGCTTCTGGATACCCATCAGCGTCGATACAGGTTCCGCGTCCAACACCATTATTTACAATCCCTCCGGCGTGTTCGGCATGGCCGGGATGGCTGACAACAGGGTTATCATTCCCGGAAACCGGGTGATAATCGACACGATGGGGGCAACTGTCGAGCTTATATATAAAGGAAGAAAACTGGTCTCAGGCGACACCATAAGGAACAATATCCCTGTCGAGATCAGGGTGAGCGACAGATTGGGGATAAATCTCTCGCACGAGGTCAGGGCCAATGAACCCGGATTGAGCCTCTGGTATAGCCTGAGTTCGACACCTGTGGACCTGACCTACCTCTTTGAATACGATCTGGACAGCGATACCTCCGGCTCGGCCTATTACGTTCTGGATTTCGGCCATGATGGAGAGCAAACCCTGACAATCAGAGAATATGACGCCTACGGAAATGCGTTCTCGAAGATGTGGCGGTTCTACGTTGTTGGAGAGGATAGGCTTAGTCTGGAAAATTTGCTGGTTTATCCGAATCCGGTCGTCGGCGATAGTGCTATCAGGATAGGATTTAACCTGTCCGTCGAGGCCACCGTTGATGTCTCCATCTGGACGATATCCGGCAGGAGGATATGGGACAGCCATAAGCTTGTCCTTGGACCGGGTTATAACGAGGTCATCTGGAACGGCAGGGATATGGATGGAGAAATGCCGTCCAATGGCTTATACTTTGTGACGATTGAAGCAGAAGCAAATGGGATACGGAAAACCTATGTTCAGAGGTTTGCCATAGCAAGATAGGAGGTTCGCAAATGAAGGGTAAGGACACAAAACCTTACGAGAAAATGGACACAATCGTTGGAGAGGGTGGAATTTTCGAGGGAACCATTCAGGTAAAGGGCGGCACTCGCATTGACGGAAAGTTCAAAGGCAACATCAAGGTCGAGGGCACCCTTGTCGTCGGCAAATCCGGCGTAATTGAGGGCGAGATCTTTGCTCAGAACGCCGTTATAGGCGGTCACATTGATGGCAAACTTGTGGTTGCCCAGAAGGTGGAGTTCCAGTCCGGAGCAAGATTCAAGGGCGACCTTTTCTGTAAGGGACTCATCGTGGAAGACGGCGTTATTTTCGATGGAACATGCACAATGAGCGAGTCTTCCACCGAACGTCAACAAACGAAGTGAACCTCAGATAAACCACATGAGCCTGTTTGATACTCACGCTCATCTCAATTCACCTGACTTCAAAGATGATGTGAAATCCGTTGTCGAGAGGGCGATTGAGGCAGGAGTGGACAAAATCGTTGTCCCGGGCACCAACCCCGAAGATTCAGAACAGGCCATCAAGCTTTCCATCCAGTTTCATGGGACGATTTATGCAGCCGTTGGCCTTCATCCCCACGATTCGGAGAGATTATCCCTGGAAATGTTGAAGATGTTTGAGGACTGGCTGGAGGAGTATCGAGGTAATATTGTGGCTGTTGGGGAAATCGGGCTTGATTTTTACCGGAACTACGCCCCCCGTGGTGCCCAATTTCGGGCACTTGAGGCCCAGTTGGATATGGCTCTCCGCCACTCGCTTCCCGTGATCCTGCACGTCAGGGAGGCCTTCGATGAGATTTTTGAGGTCATCGAAGGGTATCAGGGTTTGAAGGGGATATTTCACTGCTTCAGCGGGAACGTTGAAGACATGGTGAAGGCCGTTGATATGGGTTTCTATGTGTCCTTCGCCGGCAACATAACTTATAGGAAATCAACCGGGTTGATCGATGTGCTACGCAACACGCCTGTGGATAAAATCTTGATAGAGACCGATTCTCCTTACCTTTCGCCTATCCCTCACAGAGGCAAAAGAAATGAGCCGGCCTATATCGTTAACACATTTAAAAAAGTTGTTGATGTAAGGGATGAAGATGAGTCATACCTTGAAAATCAGCTTTATCTGAACAGTCTTATAGCTTTCGCTTTAGACGGGGAGAAAGATAATGAAAATTGAGAACAAGCATGCATTCATTGAGGAGAGAATTGCGGAATCTATAAGAGTCAAGAAAGGCGTTTCCCCTGAAGTGATAGAAAAATGTTCAGGGATACTCATCGAAGCCTTAGGTTCCGGAAAAAAAGTCCTTTTCTGTGGAAATGGCGGGAGCGCAGCTGATGCCCAGCATTTTGCGGCTGAACTTGTGGTCAGATTCAAAATCGACAGGAAGGGATTGCCCGCTATAGCCCTTTCTTCTGACCCTTCGATCGTCACAGCTGCATCTAACGATTACGGATACGAACGCGTTTTCGAGCGTCAGGTCGAGGCCTATGGAACCGAGGGCGACGTTCTGGTGGCTATTTCAACATCCGGTAGGTCAAAGAACGTGAACCTGGCGGTCAGAAAGGCTTACGAAATGGGCATGAGAATAATCTATTTCACCGGCAAAAACGACATCGGCGAACTGGAAAAGGTTTGCGATGTGGTTATTCATGTTCCGTCAGACAACACTGCCCGGATTCAAGAAGCCCACGAAATGATTGGTCACATAATGCTGGAGATTGTCGAGAGGGAGCTTTTTGGGTAGTTCTCGGATGTTACGTTTTTGTAGGGAAATAGCCGAAAATCAGCCTTGACAGTTGAGAAAATCAGCCTTAATAATAGATAAGCTGTCTATCTGAGATTTTATTAAATACATGTCAGATAAGGCAAAAGGCAGATGCATAACATAGAGAGGGATGAAAAAAAATGGAGGTTTTGCGATGGAAATGGCTTGTGCCATAGTGAAACAATTGCTGAGAAAACAAGGAGGTAGTTGCATGTCAAAAGGCGGTGGTGGCAGCAGAGCCCCGGATAAAGGTAAGAAGAGGGGTCTCCTGAGACTCTTCTTTGTTATAGGACTCTTGGGAGTTCTATGGATTGGGCAGGCGGCTGCCCAGAGTGTTCCTTCTATTCCGGATAGGAATGGCAATGGACTTCCGGATGACAAAGACATAATGCTCGGTTTGGTTAATCCTGACGGTTCCCCCTACGACACTGTCAACACACCTACTGCTTATTATGGCGATTACGATGGAGACGGTCTTCCTGATTCCCTTGAAGACGCTAACCACAACGGAGTGGTGGATATAGGAGAGACTGACCCGAAGAATCCTGATACGGATGGTGATGGTATTAAGGACGGTGCCGAATGGCTTGCAGATGTTAACTATACCCCTAATGCTGTTGGTCATTTTATAAATAATGAGATAACCCATAGAACTGCTAATGATACACTTGATGTTGACGGAGATGGTGTCATTAACCCCCTTGATATCGACTCCGATAACGATGGGCTGTTCGATGGTAAATATTACGGCTACGATGTGAGGACGACCGGTGTGAAGTTTACATTCAATAACAGCGGCGGCGGGAATTACAAATATGAATATGGCACTGGCGGCGAGGGGACAGATCCTTACGAATATGATACCGATGGCGATGGACTTTCGGATGGTGAAGAGGTTTATACCTACAGTGCATGGGGAGTGAATCCCCAAAGTATAGACACAGATGGAGACCTTTTGAACGATGAGCTTGAGATAAAGCTCGGTTTGAATCCCAACTCTACTGATTCGGATGGAGATGGTCTTTCTGATCTGGTTGAGTGTGCTGACAATGATGCCATTAAAAATGGCACACTGACGTCTGGTGGCATAGTGATTCTTGTGTGGGATGCTAATAATTCTGTTTATACGGATACCACGAACGGCTTTCTTGATTCTACGGATGTCGATAATGATAATGTCATAGATGCTCTTGATACCGATTCTGATAATGATGGTATTGACGATTATGCTCAGAATACAGTTGCTCCTATAAGTCGCGAGGATACAACGGATACCGATGGTGATAGTGTTGTGAACTTCCGTGATATGGATTCCGATAACGATGGTCTTGCGGATGGCTCGGAGGAGAACTTCTTCAACACCAGCGCTTATGGCTATACAGATGCCGATAATGACACTCTTGTTGATGAAAGTGAGATAAGATATCGCTTGAATTACAACGTTGTGGACACGGATGGTGATGGTATTCCTGATTGGAAGGAAGCCATTTATAAGACTGCAACTGATTCTAACTATAAAGTTGTGACTCTTCAGGCTGGTTATGATGCCTATCTCTTGACAAAAGCCTCAAGCGATGTTGATGGGGATAGCCTTCCTGATGCTCGCGACCTTGATTCCGACAACGATGGACTGTTTGATGGCGATTACGATCCCGGCTGGACATATGCTGATGGCAGAGTTCCGAATGAGAACACGTTTGGCACAGACTGGCGGGATTCTGATTCGGATGACGATGGTCTGACAGATGGCTGGGAGGCTGGCAACGATTTGAACCTGA
>JAMOPK010000177.1 GCA_027064565.1 Caldifarciminota bacterium
GTTTATCAGATAAATTCCGAGTCTTGTCCCCACCGTAACGTAGTTTTTGACGAATCCAACGCTCAAGGCATTGCCTATGTCGTCGATCTGCTGGACGAACACGGGATTTGACGGGTCGGACACATCGAAAATCTCCAGTCCGCCGTTCCCTGAAGCCACAAAGCAATAGCCATCCCTCACGGCCACGTCCTTGGCGACTCCGTCCACCTCCCTTTGAGCTAAGAACTTCAGGGTGTCGTTTTCCAGTTTAAGAACGATGAGGCCTCCATGCCAATCCGCCACATAGACGTAGGGCAGGTCAGGAAATACCTTCCGTGCGTTACCGGGCGTGTTGTAGTTCGTGATCGGGGACGGATGATCAACGTCCGACATATCGAACACATAAACGCCATCCTGTCCGCTGGCGACGAACAGCATGGAGTCGGAGTAGGCGATGCCCCTCGTGAAGCCAGGGACCAGCACCCAGCCGCCACGTTGCATCAGGTTGCCATCGGAGCCGACCTGCACCAGAGCCACGCCCCAATCCCGCCTTGCGATCAGAATGAACTGTGTGTCCGCCCTCTGGAACCCGCGCACATCCTCACAATTTCGCGCCCAGAATCCGTCCATGATGAACCTCGGCGTATCCGGCACGGAAACATCGATGATCTTCAGGTTGCCGTCCCCGTTGGCGAGATACACCCTGTGCAGGGTGTCGTTCGTAAACTTATGAACCCGGAACGAATAATCGTCCGACGGGGGAACACCGTCCCATCTTCCGGCGATTTCCAGATCGGGCAGGTTGGAGATGTCGATTACCGTTAGCCCGGCCTCCCCACTCGCGACGTAGAGATAGGTTGAGTCAGCGATGAACCCTTCTGCATAGCCCGGCGTCTGAATGGAGTTTTCAAGCTCAAAAGGGCCTTCGGGCGGGGGACCCGGTTTCAGGCAGGTCACCCCCGCCGTCATCAAAGCGGTCAGTGCCAGAACCTTTAAAAATCTCTCCATGGTCAGAATGAGCCGAGGATAGTGGTGGCACCTGAGCCATAGGCTTCCAGATCGCCTTCTATAATGGTCGTGCCGTCGGTATCCTTGATCTCGTATTTCACCACTCCGCCCGGCACGTTGTCAACATACCACCAGTGGATGGTTCCACTCCCCGGCGAGACGTATTTGACGTGTTTTGCACTGAAAGTGCCTGCCGGAACCTTGACGGTCTCCACGCCGATGGTGGCGCCCTCGATGCTTTCTTTGGTCAACTCCACCGGCTGCATGTAGCCCATCCCCTTTGTGACAGGCACATCGCCCGGCTCCGAACCGGGGACCTTCACCCTGAGCCTGAGGAGTTCCGCTCTGTCAGGAGAGATAAGTGCTTCGTAAATCAGGGTGTCGTTGCCAGAAAAATAGGAGACACGCCACCACTCTTTACCGTCTGAAAGTTTTTTCAGAAAAGCCCTTTCGATCTCCTCAACACTGGCATTTTCCTCTTCAGGGTGCATGATCCTGAATTTCGTCCACTGACCGGGTTTGAAATTGGACGTCCAGACCCAGTATCCGTTCAAAGTGAAAGCGTAGAAGAAGACATAAGGGAAGAGCTGAACCGCTGCCTGCGTGCCCATGCCCGGTGCGATGACCGGCTGCTGTGCCGGTACTGTGCCCGGAGCGTTGGCGTTTACGTTCACGTTGGGCGCAGGCACGTTGAGGTTTATCTGCGGAGCCGGAAGGTTTATCGATGGTTTGGGGATGCACCCTGAAACCATTGCTGTTATGACTATTGCCGGGATTATGATGCCCATCTTCTTCATTGTTCCAACCTCCTTTTTAACCTGCAAATTTTCACACTGTGATAAATTTCCTCCCCTACCCGGAAATCCGGTCGTTTTTCCTGAGCCATTTAGATGCCTCGAAAACTATATCGCCCACTTTGACCCCGAGTTCGCCGGCCACAACAGGGCATTTCGCTTTCAGCAGGAAGAAAATCGGCGCCTCCTCGTCCGAAAGCGTCTCATAATTGCCCATTCCTTTGGCGATTATAAGCTTTGAATTTCTGAAAAGCTCAACGAATTCGGGTTTGCAGTATTTCAAAATGGTGCCCGGTGCGTCCGAGCCGGAGTCAACGATTTCCGCTATCCTGTCCATGCCGCAGAATCTGGCATCTTCGACCGTTACGTCGTTTATGATGGGCACACCCCGCACCGCAAACTGGACTTTCTTGCCCATTTCGCTCAGGACTTCGACGAGGACAAGGTCAAAGCATATCTCACCAGCGTTGTCCCCGATGTAGAGTATCCTCTCAGTGCGCTCAAGGAGCGAAAGGAAGGGGTCAAAGTCGAATATCGCAAAATCGAAGCTCAATGCGTGTTCAAGGGATTCCTCGATGTTGAACTCGGTCAGAGCACCGAGATCGATGATGTTGCCGGCGACGGCTATCCTCAGGGCCGTTTCCAGTTTGTTCCGGGATTCCGAGACTGTCCTGCGCAGTTGTGGAAGCATACGGAGCGCAAGCTCGTTGTAGTGTCTTTTGATATCGGCGTAGGGGTCAGGGTTGCCCGTGACTTCCTTGATGGTTCTGTGGATTATCCG
>JAMOPK010000178.1 GCA_027064565.1 Caldifarciminota bacterium
TGAATTTGTTGTGCCAGCTTGAGCAGTTTATCTTTCATTCTCCCTTGCCCATTTCCTTATCCAGTATTTGACGCCTCGTCTAATGTCGGGATAGCGTTCAACCACGCTCAGGGTTTTCTCAGGGAACATCTCATAGAGCTTCTTTATATCCTCAAATTTGCCGTAGGTGAGCACTTTCAGGATGATCGATTCAAGAGGTGCTTTGCCGTCCATTGCGTCCCAGACGAACTTTCGAAAGGGTTCAGGCACATTAACCCACTGTTTGTAAATCATTTTGACCCGCTTAACTTCCCCTGTGGTTTTCATCGGCCAGCTCCTCGCTATTTTTCCCACAAAAAGTAATTTTCCAGAATCCTTATCAGTTCCCCAACCCATTCCGCCCGTTTGTCTCGATGATAATCTCTGGCAGCTTCTTCAATAAGTTCTTCTACGGAGAGACCTAACTCCTTTGAAGTCTGTTCGATGGCATCGTGAGGACTTATAGAATCCAGTCCTTTTGGAGTTTTTCCCAACTTCTTATAAGCAACGAGTGCTATCTGCATTTCAAGGGACTTCGGCACAATGAAAACCCGGGACTCGACAAAATAGTCTGAAGGGTTAGCTTCTGACTGAGCTGATATCAGGTAATCTGAAGGATCTGCGGAATACTTGAATGACATGGACTTTGATTTTTTGGACATAGCTTTCAATTTTTCCGCAACGTTTCCGCTAATACGATGGAAGATGTCCTGAGGGGATTCGCTATCCTGATCGATCATGACAAGCATTTTCATCCCCATTTTCGTGACATAATCGCCAAAGAGACGAGGGACGAACTTTTTGACGAGATTGTTTTTGCCGTTGTCTGCTACAACTGTGATTTTACTTTCCAAAAAACGTCTTTCTCTGTAAGAGGAAAGCTTTCCTTGGAGCCTCCTGAAATTTTTTCTATGGTCATGAGATACACCACGTAAAGAATAGACTTTGTCTTTGCCAAATATCTGGATAGCCAATTCGTGAAGGAATCTCCGATCATATTTGCCCTCGCCAATAACAAGCCTTATCAAGGACATCATGTGCTCCTTAAATCGGTCCCTATGGCTTCGATTTCCTCGAGGGCTTCTTTTCCGCTTAGAACTTCCGCGAATATGTCATGCACGTCCTCGCGTCTATGGAGTCGAATAATGTTGATGGTATCAAGGCGGTTCTGTTGCTCCGCTACTTCAAGCAAATTCTCTATAAAATCGATGCTGTGAGTTGACATCAGGATCTGGTTGTTTTGTGTATTGGAGACCATCACGTTCGAGATAATATCTATAAATCCCGGATGTAAAGAGATTTCGGGTTCTTCGAGGATAATAAGTCCATCCTTCACAAGTCCAAACAAAAATATCATCCTGATAAGTGAGATAAACCCATCTCCCATTGAATTTATGGATATAGATTCCTTCAGAAATTCAGTAAGGACAAAGATTTCTTTGGACTCGACCATTCTGATGTCCAGAACGTAAGGGACAAAATCTCTGATAAGGGATATAGCTGAGTTTATGGTTCCCCTCTTGACAAGTTCACCATAGAGTTTCTGAATAGTTTCTGTTCCCGTCCGCTGGAAGCTGAAAATCACATTTTCCGGGTTCTTCTGCCTTTCCGAATCAATCGTTATAAAACGGTCGAATAACGATGAGACACCCACGAAGTTAAGTTTATAGCTGAATTCAAGGGTTGGAGGCTTGGGCAAAAATATGTGAAGGGTTTTTTCGGATGTAAACAAGAGTTTAGGGTTCCTGACAATTAGCTCCATTGTATGCTCAATTATCTCCCTGCGCTCATTTTCTTCTGGTAACATCAACTGTCTTAGCACCTTAGGTATAGCTTTTTGAATAACCTCCCTATTCTCGAATTTGATTTCCCGCGCGAAAAGATCGAGTGCACGGGCAATCTTAAACGTATCCACACCAATAAGATCGCTTATTTTATTTTCCAGAAATCCGCTTATTTTGTAAGCCTCTTCATGAGGCAGGCCTTGGGGAAAATATTCAATTTTTAATGAAAGATCGTCGGTTTCAATAATGGCCGCATCTGCATCCATATTCACTATAAATTCAATGGGGTATTTTTTCCTTCTCACAAGGTAATTTGCTACATTGTCTCCCTTTGCATCTACAAAATCGTTGTCTTTGAGCGTAACGAGAGCCATGGCTTCCAGAATGGCCGACTTCCCTGTATTGTTGGGGCCTACGACAACGTTGATACTGTTCAGGGAAATATTGAGCTCCCTGAGCCCGCGGTAGCCTTTTATTCGGATTTCCTTGAATTTCATGTCCATATTCTAACTCAATGCCAATGTATTTCCAAGATTTAAGCTCAGGGGGCAGAGGAGAGGAGTGGGGAAATTGGTCTGTGCTTCCCTGATGTTTTTGATGACGGCCGGGGACGGCCGTCCCACCGGTTTTATAGCTTTCCCACCTTCCATTTTTGACCACACCGTCAGGGATTAAGTCAAAGATTGGTGGGTCGGGCGTCATGGTGGGGCGGGCGTCTCGCCCGACA
>JAMOPK010000179.1 GCA_027064565.1 Caldifarciminota bacterium
CCCCTTTCAGCTATGGGTTAGTGAAATAAAGGCCTATGGGGAGTAAAATAACCCCCAAAACTTTTTCAGGGAGGAACGTCTGACATGAAAAAACTCATGGCTTTGATTTTAGTTGTCTCGTCGGCCGGCGCATCGGTGGGCGTGCTCCATCGCGGCACGACCGACGTGATGGCTCAGGACAGCCTGATACTCAGGACTTTCCTTGACAGGACGATGCGCGTTAAGCAGGCGCTTAACCCTTACTGGCGACAGTCGCCGCCGCTTTTCACTATCCCGGCTTTCAAAAATGGGCTGGGCGGAAGCGGAAAATCGGACACCCTCGTGATTCGTGTGTTGGCTATCCGTGTGGATTTCCCGCTGGAAGACCCGGATGACCCCGCAACCACTGGCAACGGCAAATTTAGACTCACCGACAACGGAAGGAATCCCATCCTCAGGGTGGACGAAAACGGCGACACCGTTTTCAACCCGCTTTACGACCCACCGCACGATAAAAAGTATTTCGAGCACCTCATGGAATACGTCGCAGATTACTACCGCAACGTAACTTACGGAAGGGTAAAAGTGGAATTCGTTGTGATACCTCAGGAGGACGATTCAGTTTACCACCTGACCCATTCGATCCGTTACTATGGCGACACCAACAACTGGCTTTACGGGCTTGCGGCCATCATAAGGGACGCCTTCAAAGTGGCGGATCAGGATAACAACCTGCCCTTCACATTCACCGACCTCGATGGCAACGGCGTTAAGGATGCCATGGAGGGCGTGCTTGACCGATATGTGATTTTCCATGCCGGGAGTGCGTGGCAGACTGACGTGATGCGGAACACGCCCTTTGACATCCCGGCGGTCTATGTCCCGCCATCGGTGATAGAATACGCCTTCGGACGACCGTTCATCATTCTGAACGAGGGAATCGACACGGTGTGGGATGCTGCTGTGATGCCGGAACAGATGTCTCAGGACGGTGTTGAATCGAGATTGCAGGCGACACTGGTCCACGAATTGATGCATAACTTTTTCTCTGCGCCTGACCTCTACGATGTCTCCTACCATGGGGCCGGGATCGGCGCATGGGGCATCATGGCCACCGGCGGTTATCTCAGCTACACCTCAGAGGGCGACACGATACCGGAAGGCCTGATTGCCCCGCTTCCCAACGCTTTCAGCAGATGGTGGGTGAGCTGGGTGACCGACCTGATATGGGGAGCCGGCGGGACGCTCGGCAGCGAGTTCGTTACCGTGGCGCCGGGCACTGACCCGGAGTCCCTCACGATTTACCCGTCGGCGGTTATGACCGACAGCAACGGCAATTTCCTCGTTGACCCCCATTCCCTGCCGAGGTTCTACAAAATTCCGATAAACGACCATGAGTATTACCTCGTGGAATACCGCAAAAAGGATCTGAATGCCGATTCCACAGTCAAAGGATTATGGCGGGATGGGGTTTTCGTGTCATTTTTCGGCGAAAACGATTACCTGCTGCCCGGTGAGGGGCTTTTGATATGGCACATCGACGAGGATATTCTGTGGGACAATTACTCTTACAACGAGGTGCAGGTTCCGAGACCGATGGCCGTTGATCTTGAGGAGGCCGATCACGTTCAGGACCTTGAGAGCTACATGCCGCCGGACATGCATCCCTATCAATACGTCTGGTTCGGCTGCCCTTATGACCCGTTCTTCGAGGGCAACAACACGGAGTTTTCCGACACCTCGCGCCCGTCTTCGCTGGACAACGAGGGCGGCCACACCGGGATAAAGGTTTACGAGATATCGAGGCCCGAAACCACCATGACTTTCGTCCTGACTCTGGACTACGGTGTCAAAGGGTTCCCCACGAGGTTGATACCCGAGCAGGTGACCATCGACTCCAACCGCAATTTCGTCAGATACCGGTCGAATTCGGTAAAACGGACGTTCCTTAAGTTCGATTCCTCCAGCGGCACGCTCTGGGCTGTGGCCGATGTCTCGGTTGATACAATCCGCGAAAACTACATCACCGGCGACGTGGATACGCTCTCAAGTTTCGATGCGATAGATATTTTTGCGATCGACACCGCTGGCAACATCATCGCCACCTCGGAGATAACGAATCAGGGATTCACCTACGGGATAGCGGCGGGCGACCTCGATGGGGACAGCATCGCGGAGCTTGTTTTCGGCACCACCAACCGTAAGCTCTACGCCTTCAAACTGAGCAACACAGGCATCGAGCCCTACTGGCTGCGGCCTGTATCGGCGCCCGACGCCATCATGTCGCCACCGATGATAACCCGTTCCTCGATATTCGTCGGCAATGAGAATCAGGAGCTTGTGCGATACGGCTTCAACGGCGCGCCGAACGCATCCCTGTTTGTGGGCACGCCGCTCCGAACGCCTCCGTCCTACGGCGACGGTGAGCTGTGGCTCCTGTCTTCCGATGGCCAGCTTTTCTTGCTGGATCCATCCACCCTTGAGCCGGAGATGAGCCTTTTTGATGGCCTTGTGCTGGAGTCACTTCTCCCGGCTGCACTCGCC
>JAMOPK010000180.1 GCA_027064565.1 Caldifarciminota bacterium
GTATCTTCTCGCCCCTCGGCGTGACATAAGGCTTTTCGGTTTTAATCTTGCTCTTAGTCATGAGGTTCTGGCGGATGATCTTCCACTCCTCCACCGGGATGGAAAGAAAAACATCCGTGATGTAAGGGTCAAACTGTTTGCCTTTGTTCCTCGCTATTTCCTGAATCGCATAGTCGAAACCAAGGGCCTTTCTGTATGGACGGTCGGATGTGATGGCGTCGAGGGTATCCGCGAAGGCGAATATCCTTGCCCCAAGCGGTATTTCCTCCTCTTTGAGGCCAAATGGATAGCCTCTGCCGTCCCATCTTTCGTGGTGATAGAGAACGATGTCCCGGGCAGGTCCGAGGAAGTCGATAGTCTCGACGATCTTGAACCCGATCAGCGGGTGTTTTTTCATGATTTCCCATTCCTGATCGTTGAGTTTGCCGGGTTTCAACAGAATGGCATCGGGGATGCCGATCTTACCCACGTCATGCAGAAGGCTGCCCCAGTAGATGTAACGTAGATCTTCGCCCTGAATTCCCAGCTCGATTGCTATCCGCTCAGAATATTTGGCAACTCTTTGAGAATGGAATTGTGTTTCGTGCTCGCGGAAATCGAGGGCTGATACAAGCGCTTCCAACGTGATGTCGTAAGTGTGCTCCAGCTTGTTCAATGTCAGCTTGAGTTCGTCGAAAAGCTGGGCGTTGCGAATAGCTGTTGCGGCGTGGTTGGCCAGTATTGCGAAAACCCGCGCTTCGTTTTCTGTGAAAGGCGGATCATGCGATCGTTTTCCAAGATAGAAAACGCCGAGTATCCTGTTCTCCACTTTGAGAGGCGTGACGAGCAGTCGCCGCAGGTCGAGCTTGTCGGCTATCGACTTAAATTCAAAGTCGATTCCTCTCACGTCATTGATGAATATCAGTTTACCCGTGCGGAACACCTCTGAAGCCAGCGATTTGTTGCTTAACGGGATGACAGTGTCTTCAAACAGCTCGGCAGGTAGGCCGAAACTGGGCGACATCCCCTTGAGGGCATTAAGGGACTCGTCGTAAAGGGCAACAAAGGCGAAGGGGATGTGCATGACCTGTGCGGTCATGGAAGTCAAAACCTTGAGGGTTTCCTCCATGGATGGAACGGCGTTGATGGAAACGGAAAGCCGTAGGATCTTCGACAGGTTCTCCGCATGGACCTTGATCTCCTGGTAGAGGGACGCATTTTCGAGGGCGATGGCCACCTGATGGGCGAAAAGGCTGATTGCGGGGACGTCCCTCTCGCTTATCCTCTCAGCAAACACCACCAGAAGCCCGTATGGCTTGCCGTTTCTGGTCAGAGGTGCCGCTATGGCCGGCTTGTCCGAAAGCGGGAGCAGCGGTCTCTTTATGGGTAAAGCAGTGTTTTTCTTAATAACTTCCAGAAGCTCCGGCATCTGAGACATTGGTATCTTCTGGAACAACATCCCACTTGCCCCATCTGACACGTATTTAACCACAAACCTTGATTTCTTCATGTCAGCAAGCAGAACAGCAGACCGGAACCCAAGCTTGCCCAACTCACGGCCGACAGCAGCGAATATCTCTTTCTCTGACAGATGGCGCATGACCGCGAGGGCAGCGGCGTTGAGCGATTTGAATACCTTTTCAGCACGCTTTTGCTCCCTCAGATCACGGGCGATGCCAAGGAACAACAGCTCGCTTTTCACAGGGACCGCCGAGGCCGACCACTCAACCGGGATTTTCTCCCCCTTCTTCGCAATAAGAAACCCTTCAAGACGCGTCCCTTTTCTATTGTTGGGATCAGGAAGGGGAGGTGTCCCCTCAACAGCAGGAATAAACAAATCCTCTATGTGCTTGCCAATGAGTTCACTTTTGTCATATCCGGTGAGTTCAGATGCCATTTTGTTTGCCTGACGGACGATCCCGCGCTGTTCGAGCACAAAAATGGCATCGTTTGCGTTGTCCAGTAGAAGCCTGTAGCGCCGTTCGGATTCACCCAGTCTAACAAAGAGCCTTGCGTTTTCCATTGCCATACCGGTCTGGGAGGCAAGCGCGAGCAAGAGACGTTGATCGTTCTCATCGAATTCCCGATGCGACGCTGAAACGACCTTGATCACCCCGATAACCTTATCCTTGACCTTGATAGGCACGCATATCTCAGGATACCCGCTTTTGCCCACAGGAAAATTCTGGACTTCACCATAAATCAGGGCGTTGAAAGCGCAGTTATCGCTGGAAGGCACAGACTGACCAAACCTATAGCTCTGTTCTTTTCCACGAATTGCGTAAACGCGCAGTTCTGCCCGGTATTCATCGAGCAAAGCCAGCATAAATTCCTTGAACTCAAGCACCCTCTCCGCAATATCGCAAACCGAATCAGCGACCTTCATTGGGTCACGAATGAGCAAAAGCTCGCGTCCAAGCGCATTTATGGCCTCTATCTTCTCCTCGAGCTCGATCTCTCTGGTCACGTCCCGGATGGAAAACAGGACATCGCTTATCCTGCCTGACCGATAGATCGGGGAAAGCACAATGTCGAAATAGGAG
>JAMOPK010000181.1 GCA_027064565.1 Caldifarciminota bacterium
CGCCGAATCACCCGAATACATCATCTACGTTGTGATAGATGAGCCTTCCGGTGTGGGTTACGGCGGATACGTGGCCGCACCGCTTTTCAGGAAGATAGCCCTGTTTCTTTTGAATCGAAAAACTATGCGCTGAACACAAAGGAATTTCACAGACGGATAAGCCCACTTAACAAGGAGAAAATGCTATGCTGAAAGTGGAACTGTTGATGAAATCCCACGTCTTCCTCGGGAACGCCGCTATAATCTTTCTCCTCATCACGATAGTCGCCATAAAGAAGGGCAACGTCGGCGTTTCAAGGGTCTATGCCCTTGTATCGTCCGTGCTGTTGGGTCTCTGTTCGCTGTTCGGCGGTTACTGGTATATCCGGTATTACCCCGGCGTCAGAAATCTACTGAAGGTCAGCGAATGGAGCTGGGCTCACAGGTTTTTCATGGAGACCAAGGAACACGTCTTCTTTCAGGTGTTCCTGCTCTCCCTGTTCCTGACGATCCTGCTGTTCAGGGAGAACGATGAACAGGCCCTGCGTCTCGCATCAAGGGTCGCATGGCTCACCATCGGCACAGCCGTCCTCGTCAACGTGTTCGGTCACTTTGTGGATCTCGGCATATCCCTGATTCTTGCAACACATGGAGGATGAACCATGAAAAGATTGTCTTCCATGACCTCTTCGCTGGCGATCTCAACCGGCGTGGCCGGCATACTGAACGCCATCATCGTCATCCTTAAGGACGAATCTCACGGCTTCAAAAAACTGCTTGCATCGATTACGGGCCACCACTGGGCATCCCATGGCCTGTTGCTCCTCCTGCTGTGGCTCATTGTGGCATTCATCCTGAACCTAAAAAGGGTCGAAATCGAACCGGAAAGCGCATGGAAATGGGTCATGTGGGGTAATATCGTTGGAATCCTCCTTATTGTGATTTACTACCTGCTGAAATTGTAGGTGTTTGTCCCCTGTCCGACGGGCTGGCCAGAGGCTTCAGGTCAAGGCACGGTCAAAATCCCATCTGGCATTGAGACAAAATGGCGAGGGAAAAACGGTTATCCAATGAAGCAGTTATCCCCCCGGCCTCAAAGCCCGTCGAAATTGAGGAAACCATTAACCTGAAATTTCGATGCCGGACGCCGGCCACTTAATCGCTCTCAGCCTTTATGCTGTATATTTTACAGCGGTCTATGATTCAAAAACTCAAGGAGGGAATACATGAAGCAGATAGTGACTTTACTTTTGCTTGTGGGCACTTCTTATGGCGCATTTGAATGGCAGCAGCTCCCTGCTTATCCGCGGGGGATGGGCACGGCATTCACGGCGATCTCAACGGCATCGGATGCCCTGTTCTGGAATCCTGCGGGGCTTAGTTCCTTCAACGGGAACGTTGACCTCCTGATCGCCTACTCGCGCCCGTTTGGCGGCATGGACGTCGGTCTGAACAACGGACTTGTG
Source organism: Caldifarciminota bacterium (assembly GCA_027064565.1). Lineage (GTDB taxonomy): Bacteria > Hydrothermota > Hydrothermia > B15-G9 > B15-G9 > WGAI01. The sequence continues at coordinate 1,446 of JAMOPK010000181.1, forward strand.
GGATTCATGAAAAAGTTTGGAGACATCGGTTTCGGTATCGGATTCGGCGATTACGGTGCCAAAATTGAGGGAGATTACAACGGCAGATACGCCGAGCAGATACTCACGGCTGGCGCAGCACTGCCCCTGAACGAAAGGCTTTCCTTCGGCATAAAGTTCAACTACTACCGGCTTTCGATGCCGAGGTTCAACCCGTCCGGAGCCTTTGGAGTTGACATCGGGGCAATAGCTAAGTTCTATTCAAAGTGGATGGTCGGGCTTTACGTCCAGAACGCCAGTTCTGCATCCCTGACGGCTTCAGATGGAACGAGCTACAGGCTCCCCTCGTCCCTCGCCTTCGGCGTGGCGCTCAGGCCTTACAGGAACACGCTTACCTCCATCGACATCCGTAAGGAATACGGCCAGCCTGTCACCGTTGCCCTCGGCCAGTCAGTCTCATGGAACAGGTTTACGCTGCGCGGCGGAGTCCAATCTCAGGGCGATTTCCTCCAGTTCGATGCAGGTTTCACCGCAAGATTCAGGGGATTCAGGATCGATTACTCTGCCACGATCACCCCTGAGTTCCCTGTAACCCACACCTTCACAATAGGGTTCGGGAGGTAAAAATGGAGCTTTTACTTGCAATTTTCCTCAATTTCCCGGTCATCTCCATAAACACCGCGCCTCTGGATTCGATAAAAATGCTTCCCATAGGTTATACCGATGCCCGTAAGATCTCGCAGGAAATGAAGATCCCTCTGGATTCCGTGCTGGCCACCTTTCACGTGCCGCCCGAAAAGGCCGAGTCCATTTACGCCTATCGCGAGATTCACGGCCCATTTGACAGCTATTACGAGATAGGCAAAGTCCCCGGAGTCAATCCCGGGGACCTCAAACGCTGGAAAAAATACGTCGTGGTTTACAGGATGCGTCCGGGGCGCGATTTCTCCTACTACGCCGAGCGCGTCAGGGAGCGTGGAGCGGCGGAGGAAAGTCCGACCGAATACGCCATGGATCAGTGGATATCCTTCCTCTCCAACCCGATAAACGTCAACAAGGCCACCGTCGATGAGCTTTACG
>JAMOPK010000182.1 GCA_027064565.1 Caldifarciminota bacterium
ACGGGCATGCTCTTCGATCGCCTTCTTCCCCTTCTGAACGATCTCATGGGCGATATCGTTGTCCACGACGATGTTCAGCTCACCGTTTTCCATGCTGCCGCCGGTTGACAGGATGTGGCTCAGGGTAACGTTTTCGCCAGCTATGGAGTCAGCGATGCGGGAAACCTCATCGGTTTCTTCCGGCTCGCTTTCGGCCTGTTCAGGCTCCTCCTGAGGCGCAGGTGCGAGCTCCGATTCATATTCTTCCCTGACCGGTGGCATTTCGGGGACGGCATGTTTTTTCTTGCCGAGAACGGTATAGCCCGCTCGCTCCAACAGGGACTCAAGCTCAAGGGTGTTGGGCAGATAGAGAAGTCTGAGAACATGATACTCGATCCAGATTCGGGGTTGAGGGGCATAGCGGATGGTCTCCTCCATCTTCAGGGATGAGCGCAACATCGCCATGATATCCTGAGGCATATACCTCTCGGCGATTTCCGAAAATCTGTTCTGTTCGATGCCCAGCCTTGCTTTCAAAAGCCTGTCGCAGGCATTCTGAAAACCTTTGACGAAATCCTTTGCGCTGTAGCCTTTGGCAAAAAGAGAATCCAGCAATTTCAAGGCCTTCTGAGCATCCCTGAAGTAAATGGCGTTGAAAAGATCGAGAAAAAACTCGTCTTCCACCACGCCCAGCATAGTGAAGACGTCGTGCGCTTTGATCTTACCGCCTGAGAAAACCGAGAGCTGTTCGAGTAATGCCACGGCATCTCTCAAACTGCCTTCCGCATGACGAGCGATGGCCTCAAGGGCGCCTTCCTCGACATCGATGTTCTCCTGCTCGGAGATGTATTTGAGCCTTGAGACAATTTCTGACTCGGTGAGCGGCCGAAAATCGAACCTCTGTGTTCGGGAGATGACCGTTTCAGGCAATTTGCGGGGTTCTGTGGTGGCGAGGACGAAGACCACGTGGGACGGCGGCTCCTCGAGAGTTTTCAGCAGTGCGTTAAACGCCTCCGTCGTCAGCATGTGCACCTCGTCAATGATGAAGACGCGATAACGTCCCCGTGTGGGCAGAAACTTCACCTGCTCCCTGAGGTTACGTATCTCGTCGATGCCGCGGTTCGATGCCCCGTCGATCTCGATAACGTCGAGGCTACGTCCCTCATCGATCTCTCTGCACATCACACACTTGTTGCAAGGTTCAGGTGTCGGGCCATGCTCGCAATTAAGCCCCTTTGCCAGAAGGCGCGCAGTTGTGGTCTTGCCGACCCCCCGTGGACCGGCAAAAAGGTAAGCATGGGCTATCTTTCCTGTCTTCAGGGCGTTTTGCAGCGTCTTTGTGACATGTTCCTGACCGGTGACTTCCTCGAATCGCCTGGGCCTGTATTTTACCGGGAGATTCATTGTGGCCTAATTATAAAGCTCATCTGACGGACACCGTTACGCGGTCGCAAGCATCAAACTGATGGAGTTTCTTCGGAATCCTCCGTTTCTTCGGCAACTTCTTTGAAAGGCGAATTATCGTTGGCATATACGATTCTCTTGTTGACATACCTCCAGCCGTAAATCACAACGCCGACCGCCAATAAAAGCGATAACCATCCGAGATTTGCGAAAAGGAAGAAATCGTAAAGGGCGTGAGCGAGGATGGCATAGAAAAGTCCCTTAAGGATGAGCAAGGTCTTTCCCTCATCTGAGAATTTGGCGAGGCCGACAAAGAATCCCATGATAGCGCCGTAAACTGCATGTCCCGGAACTGCCATGAACGCCCTGTAAAGACCAACTGCATAGCCTTTCGAGAAGACGTAGAACACGTTTTCCACAGCCGCGAAGCCGAGCGAGATGAAAACCCCGTAGATAATCCCATCATAGATTTCGTTCATCTCACCGTGGGGGTAGAACAGGGTAATGAGCGGCAGGAACTTAACGCCCTCCTCTATCAATGCAATGCCCAGCAATGTGAACAGAAACAGCGAGAACATACCTACTTCTTGAGGATACGGCCAATACTTTGCAGTTGACTTTTCTATGACGACAGCAAGGATCGTGGTGGCCATTCCGACCAGGAACGCCTTGAGCAACATAGATTTGGGCTCTTTCTCATAGCGGTCCCTGACATAAAAATAAATCAAAATTGCTATTACAGGTGCAAGCGCAACGGCCAAAAGTCCCATTTTTAACCTCCTATCTTTGTGTTGGTTATTTTAGCTCAACGATTTTGAAAAATACAAGGATATTCTTTGTTATAATGGTTTATGAGGTCAAAGAGGAGAGAGTGGCAAAAGCGCTCAAAACGGCCCGCAAGTTCTTAAACTGGGTCCAGAACTCGATTTTTGAGTGCGAACTGAGCCGCGCACAGCTTGAGCGTTTGAAAGCGGAGATGCAAAACGTCCTGAACCTCGACGAGGATTCCGTAATATTAGAACTTTATCGGAAATAGGCAGTCTGCGGTGCAATTAAGCGTCGGAGGAGGGAAACATGCTGACCTCTGCCAAAGTAGCACATAAGCCGCACAGCCTGATAGG
>JAMOPK010000183.1 GCA_027064565.1 Caldifarciminota bacterium
TGTTCGTCCAGCAGATCGACGACATAGGCAATGCCTTGAGCGTTGGATTCGTCAAAAACTACGTTACGGTGGGGACGAGACTCGGGATTTATCTGATAAGCGAGAAGGGATAGAAATCGGGCCGCCGAAGGCGGCCCTTTTGATTCACTCCTTAAGCAATCCGACTTTCCTGTTGAACTCAACGATAAGTTCATCGATCTTCGGCGCAAGGCTGTGCACCTCGCCCCAGTATTCCTTCCAATCATACCACTGGGCGTTGAGTTCATGGATGTCTTTGCCCTGCTGCTCAATCCACGTGTAGTATTTCAGGTTGTGAATGCGTTTCCTGTCCCAGTAACCCAATTCCTGGACGTGGTCTGTTGCAATCGACATGAGAAGCTCAAAGTCACGGGCGGCCTGATCCCGGTTGTATTTTCCACGTTGCTCTTCAAGCTCTTTCAGGCGTGAGCCGTAAAGTTCCATCGAATCGGTGAAGACGGTCAGGATGACGCTGTTCTCGTCTAACTCGTAATATTTCGCGAATTTGATGGAGGAAATCACGTTGGCGATGGAGGATATGCCCAGCAGGTCGAGTTTCTGCACGATCTCCTCAGGGACTCCCTGCTCAACAAGGTATTCCCGGCCGATTGGCTCGTTGAAGAGCCTTATCATGCGGATGGTGACTTCATCGTCCACGCCGATCACCATGTCGGTGTTGCGAACGTTATGTATCCATGGCACGTGTTTGTCGCCGATGCCCTCGATCCTGTGTGCGCCATAGCCGTTGTAAAGCAGGGTCGGGCATTGCAATGCCTCACCGACGGCTATCTTTGCAGCTGGATAACGTTCTTTGATGTAGTCCGCGCTGCCGAGCGTTCCGGATGAGCCTGACGTGAGAACCACTCCGGCGATCTCGTCCTTCTCGCGCCTGTTTGCCTGAAAGACCTCCTCCATGGCCGGGCCGGTGACCTCGTAGTGCCACAGATGGTTGCCGAACTCGTCGAACTGGTTGAAGATGACAACATCGTCACGTGTCCGCTTAAGTTCCCAGCACTTGTCGAATATCTCCTTGACGTTGGACTCAGAGCCGGGCGTGGCGATCACCTCGCCAGCGATCCTCGAAAGCCACTCGAACCTCTCCTTACTCATGCCCTCTGGAAGGATGGCGATGGACTCGCAGGCAAGCAGTGCAGCGACATAGGCTCCACCGCGGCAGTAATTGCCGGTTGACGGCCATACGGCTTTGTGACGGGTTGGATCGAACTGCCCGGTTATCAGCCTCGGCACAAGGCAACCGAAAGTTGCCCCGACCTTGTGCGACCCGGTGGGGAACCATTTGCCCACAAGGGCGAATATTCTCGCCTTGATCCCGGTAAGCTCACGTGGAACTTCCATGTAGTTGACGCCGTCGAACCCGCCACCGTGGGGCACAGGTTCGTTTTTCCACGTTATGCGGAACAGGTTGCGTGGATGGACATCCCAGAGACCGATGTTTTTCAACTCCTCCTTGATCCAGTCGGGTATCAGTTCGGGGTTCCGCATCTGCTTGAAGGTCGGGATGATGATGTTCCTATCCTTGCACCTGCGTGCCGTCCTTTCAAGCTGTTCCTCATACACTGTGAGATCGATTGGATTGTATTTTCCCATGAAATGACCTCCGGTTTATGATTTATGCGTATTATACGCTAACGAGGGACAGAGAGCGCCCTAAATTCCAGGTTGGCGCCCCACAATTCTAACGGGCATTCACGGCCGGGGACGGCCGTCCCACCTCTGTGTTTGAGCTTTCCCACTATCCATTTTTAGCTGCTCCATCAGGGGCCAATGAAAAGTGGGGGTCGGACGTCCTGCCAATGAAGCGGGGATATGAGTTCCCTGAGAGTAGAGGGATAACTATTTCAAAAGCTTCTGAATGGAATTGGAAAGGATGGCGAACTCTTCGAGGGTCAGGGTTTCGCCCCGCCGATTGAGGTCGATGCCTGATGCCGCTTCGAGTGCGTCCCAGTCAAGATTGCCGAACATGGAGCGCAGGACTGTTTTAAGTTTCTTCCGCCTCATGGAGAAAGCGCCCCGCATGACACGGAAGAACACCCTTTCATCCATAAGCTCGACCGGCGGCGTTCGGCGTGGCAGGAGCGAGATAAAGGCCGAATCCACCTTCGGGACCGGCCTGAAACAGGTCTTTGTTATCGTAAACTCCACTCTTGGCTCGAAGTAGTAGTTGAGATAGAGCGTGAGCGAACCGTATTGCGTCGTGGCGGCCCGTGCAACTATCCTCTCGGCGACTTCCTTCTGCAACGTGAGATGGATGGAGCGGTAAAGTTCCCTTTCCGCCACAAGCTTATCTAAAATCGGGGTTGTGATGTAATACGGAATGTTGGAGATGAAGCGCGGAGATGTGACATTCAGGGATTTCAGCACCTCACCGACATCGGTCTTGAGGTAATCCGCCTCGAAAATGTGCAGCCGATCGCCGACGAACAGGCGGAATTCCTCCTTCAGTTCAGCGGCAAGCTTCCG
>JAMOPK010000184.1 GCA_027064565.1 Caldifarciminota bacterium
AAAAGGTGTTCAAGAGGACAGATTACGGCTTCGGTGGTAGCACGAACGGCGCTTATGGCCCCATGGACCTCGATGGCGATGGAAACCCTGAAGGCGTTATTGGGGTGTGGAACGGCGGTGCGTTTGCCATTTTTGAGGCGGCCGGTGCAGACACCTACGACCTGAAATACTATGTGGCCGGGCTCGACAGCTCCGACCTGTTCCCCTGCAACAAACTCTCAGGCATATACGACTACGATAACGATGGACGTGATGAATTCTTCTTCTCTGGAGAATACCCGGGCAGCTACAGCCCGTATTTTGCCAGCGGAATCTACATTGTCAACGTGAACGGCGATGACATCGATTCATCCACTGTCGAGATAGATACTCTTCCGATAGACAACACCGAGCTTGGACTCGATGGCTTCTCAGTCGGCGACTTGGACAACGACGGCCTGTTCGAGATTTATGCCCTTTTCTCCATCAACCGGTCTGCTATACAGGCGGAATATCAGGGAGGTGATGTCGCTGACCCGGATAACTACAATGTGGAAGATATACTCCCCAGCATATTCGAGTATGCAGAGACAGTGGTTGTGGATACGGACACAGTGGTCTATTTCTTCGTCCCATCCCTCTCCATAAAACCCGGTTATGACCTTGACCACGACGGACAGGCCGAAGTGATCTTTGAAGTTTATGAGGGCAGAAGCAATTCCAACTATCCATATCAACCCTGGACGACGGGATTCCTCAGGGTGGCCGAATACTATCCGGAGGGCGTCGAGGAATGGACTGTGCTTCCCCCGAAGGGAAGCATCCCCGTGCTGTTTGACGCAAGGCCCAATCCTTTCGCCAATGTGACTGCCATCTCATTCTCCCTACCTCACCGTTCGGACGTCAAACTGGCGGTCTATGATGTGACCGGTCGTATGATCAAAACCCTTGCCAGCGGCACATTCGACAGCGGGACATACACCCTGAGATGGGATGGCACGGACGAGAACGGCAACAGGGTCAGCAGCGGGGTCTACATCTACAGGCTCGTGACTCAGGACGGCTCATGGAACAAACGGGTGGTGCTTACAAGGTAAAATTGTCCTTTCCTCTTTTGGATCACACAGCGGCGCCGTTTAACGGCGCCGCATCTTTTTCCCGGTTCGAATTGCGAAATTGGCAGTCAATTTCTTCGGCAGGCCCACAAAGCTGGTGCTTGCTCACATCAAGATCGCCATGAACACAGGAGCGACAATCATCCCGGTTTACAGCCACAGGCTCGGCAGGATGAAATATGAAGTGCGGATGATGGGGAAACCTTTTGTTATCAAACCCGTTGGCAGCAGAAGGGAAACAATAAAGTTCCACGCAGAAAAGTTGCTCAAGCAACTTGAAAATCTGATCCTCTCCAGACCTGAGCAGTGGCTTATGTTCAGGCCGCTCTGGCCTGAAAGATGAGTCTTAGGTAGGCCATTTAAGCTTTTTTTTCTCACCCGTCAGATACCAGTTCAGTTCGACGCCGTCTTCAGTGATCACAGAATAGTTGAAGTTGTGATACCAGTCACCGGTGCTCAAAAAAATGCCGTTTTTTACGTAATCGAGGTAAGGGATATGCGTATGACCGAGTGACACAAGGTCAAATCCCTCGTCAAAAATGGCGGCAGCCGCCGATGGCATAGGATTGGAAGGTATCGAGATAGAAGATGACCGTCGCCTCGAGGCATTTGAAGCGAAACGGGCTATCTCGTAAGCAAGATCAGGATGGATCAGCCAGAAAAGTGCAATCGAGATTTTATTGGAAAGCAGGAACCTGACGGTTTTGCCGCCAAGATCGGTGTTGCGCAGTTTATCGCCATGTGCGAAAAACAGCCGCCGTCCATCCATCACAAGCTCAAGGCAATCCCTGTGGACGGCTATGTTCAGCGATTCGATGAAGCCATCCACCCATAGATCATGGTTGCCCGCAACAAAATGCGTCTCGATATGGGCAGCGAAATTATCCAGTGCTTTTAGGATGCGAAAGAAATGGCTCGGGATGACATGCTTGTATTCGAACCAGAAGTCGAAGATATCTCCAAGCAGGATAAGCCTGTCGGCATCACCCCGAGCCTTTTCAAGGAACTCTACGAAAAGCTTTTCCCGTTCCGATGATGGGATTCTCCCGTTATCGGAACCGAAATGAGAGTCGGATACGACGTAAATCTTCACTTTTTGAAGAACTCAATGATTGACTCGATCACGTAATTGATCTCGGAATCGGTCATCTCAGGGAACACCGGCAGCGACAGCACTTCCTTCGCCGCTTTCTCAGCCACAGGGAACATGCCTTCCCTGTAGCCCAACTTCTGGAAAACCGGCTGCATGTGGAGCGGAATAGGGTAATGGATGGCGGTTGCAACGCCTTTGTCCGCAAGATGTTGCCTGAGTTCGTCCCGTTTTTCCGTCCTTATCGTATATTGATGGTAGATATGCACATTGTCCTCATCGGTAACCGGCGTCCTGACGTAATCCTTC
>JAMOPK010000185.1 GCA_027064565.1 Caldifarciminota bacterium
GGCCTGATGGGTGATCTTCTGCCTGTTGCGTGAGTCGTAGAAATCGATTCTGGCGTAGTGGTAGCCCGGCTCGATATTCGGCGGATAGGCGACGATGACGTTGCCCTTGTGGATGTCCCGGGCCTCCACGGGCTGGTCGTCGATGACAATGTTCACCTTGTAATCGGGATCAGGCACGAAAAGGACGATGTTGGCCTCGCCCGGCAGCACCACATCGCCGTCCGAGGGCATAAGCAGGGCAGGAGGCAGTTCCGCCGATACCGCTGGCTCGGCCCTGAAGAAAACCCTGACCGATGTCACCGCAATGATCAACAGCGTCGCAAGCGCGAGTCCGGCCTGAACCAGCCTGCTATGTCTTTTCTGGCGAACCATCCGGCCCCGCACATCTGCCATGAGTTGCTGCGGGGATGGGGGAGTGGGGGAGAGGGCTTTCAATTTATCCCTCAGGAAAAGCTCGGTCTCGTAGATCGCCCGGCAATCCGGACATTCCTCGATGTGCTCCCTCATGGCCCTTTCCTCATCGGGAGGGAGCCTCGATTCGAGGAAATCGTCCAATTTTTCCCTGAATTCCCTGCAGGTCATATCTGGATCACCCCTTTGAGTTTGCGGGCAAGGCGATCCCTCGCCCTGTTCAACCTCGATTTGACTGTGCCCTCAGGAATCCCCAGTATCTCAGCGATCTCATCATAGCTCCGGCTTTCCAAGTATCTCAGGATCACGATGTCCCGATATTTTGACGGGAGTTCGCCGATAGCTTCACGCACAATCCGGTTCAGCTCGTTTTGCTCCACGTGGTTGTATTCGCTGTGGCGCACCTCGGGTTCAGCCTTCAATTCGTCCAGAGATATGAATTTTTTCACTTTCCGCTTGAGCAGGAATTTGTTTGTGTGGTTCAGGGCGATCCTGTAGGCCCATGTGTAGAGGCTGGATTTCCCTTTGAATCCGGGCAGATTTTTGTAGACCTTGAGCAGCACTTCGGATGTCAGGTCCTTCGCATCCTCGTAATCGCCCACTTTCCAGTAAATCAGATTGAAGATTTTTTGGCCGTAATGCCTGACAAACTCCTCAAATACCCTGTCAACGTCCTCCTGTGCAATAACTTTTCCATCACTCAACCCGCTGACCTCAATCTTTTCCTTTTTCTCGCCCGTGTATCCCAATGTTATGGCTCCCATTGTTACCTCCGGTTGCATCAATTTAGACGCAACCGGGTTCCATCATGGCAGAGCCTTCCGAAATTTCGCCCGCCCCTCGATATAGATGTCGTGTCCGTAAATGTCGTTGGCCACGATCACCGGGAAATCTTCAACGATAAGCTCCCGAATCGCCTCAGGCCCGAGTTCGGGGTAAGCTATGACCTGAGCGGATTTGATGCGCTTTGCCAGTAAAGCGCCGGCGCCGCCTGTGGCGACGAAATAGACCGCTTTGTGCTCCACGATGGCTTTTTTGACCTCTTCCGAGCGTTCGCCCTTGCCGATCATGCCCTTCAGGCCTGCCTTTAGAAGTTCAGGGGTGTAGGGGTCCATCCTGTAAGACGTGGTTGGCCCTGCGGCTCCGATGACGTGTCCCGGTGGCGCGGGTGAAGGCCCGCAGTAGTAGATCACGGCCCCTTCTATCTCGAATGGTAGGGGCTGGCCCGACCTGATGGCCTCCACGAGCAGTTTGTGGGCGGCATCGCGCGCGGTGTAAATTTTGCCGGAAAGGAGCACCCTGTCGCTGACGTGGAGACCTTCAACATCCTCAACGGTGAGGGGCGTAGTCAGCCGAATGTAGCCTGTGATATCCATCATAGCACCTCGATCTGGCTATACAGCTCATCCCAGTGATCGTCCACTGCCTGCATGAGTTCATCGGGCGACACGGTCGCTGCTCCCAATTTGGACACCTCGATCCCGGCGGCTATCGAGGCTAAGAGAGCAGCCTCATTCATCGTAAGCCCGGCAAGCATGCCCAGCACAGCCACGGCGATGACGGTATCGCCTGCACCTGTCACATCGAAGACATCCCGCTTGTGGGCCGGGATGTGGACGATGCCGTCGCTATTGGAAAGATACATGCCGTCCTCGCCCGCGGTGACGAGAAGGTTCTGGGTCTCAAGCCTGTCGTGGGCCTCACGGATGGAGTTCATGAAATCGCTGGTGTTGTAAAACTGCCTGAGCATGGCATTGGCGAGCTCTTTCCTGTTCGGCTTGAACAGCTCCACGCCCCGATAGTTCCAGAAGTTTTGAAATTTTGGGTCAACTGCCCTGAGTTTTCCACTGAAGGCCGCAATACCTCTCTCAATCATTTCCTCGGAGAGTGCGCCCTTGTTGTAATCCTCGAAAATAACTGCGTCGATCCCGTCAATCAGCTCAGAAATCCTGTCCAGCATCCTGTCCCTTACATCGCTGTCGATGGGGTCGGTGCTCTCCCGATCAAGCCGCACGACCTGCTGTCGATGGGCGATTATGCGGGTTTTGACTGTTGTCGGGCGTTTCGGGTCCGTGACAATGCCCGAAGTGTCGACCCCTGAGGATTCCAGTATCGATTTCAATTCATCGGCAAATGGGTCATCGCCTACGACGCCGAACAGAACCACCTTTGCGCCCAATTCCACCAGGTTGAAGGCCACGTTCGCCGCTCCGCCGGGCCTGACCTCGCGCCTGTTCTGGAGGACAACGGGTACCGGCGCTTCCGGAGAAATGCGTTCGGCCGTTCCGAAGATGTATTCGTCCAGGATGAGGTCACCTATGACGGCCACTTTGAAGTCCGAAAATCTCTTGATGGCGTTTTTGATCCTCATGAGTTGATGTATTCGTCGGCCGATGTGGCGGCAAGTGCGCCATCGGAAACAGCCGTTACAATCTGACGCAGGTCCTTAGACCTGACATCGCCTGCCGCAAATATTCCGGGCGTTTTTGTCCGCATCTTCTCGTCCGTGACGATGAATCCCGCTTCATCGGTTTCGACGAACTCTTTGAAAGGTCCGATGTTGGGGATCAGGCCGATGTAGATGAAAACGGCGTCCACATCCAGTTTCTGGGTCTCACCGGTTAGCTTATTTTTGACCATCACTCCTGAGACCTTCCCGTCGCCGAGTATCTCGGTGACAACGGAATTCAGCACGAGGTTGATGTTCGGATGGTTCCTGACGCGGTCGCCCAGAACCTTCGCGCCTCTGAACTGATCGCGCCTGTGGATCAGGTAGAGCTTGTCCGTGAGTTTTGCGAGGTAAAGCGCTTCCGTGAGTGCGGATTCACCGCCTCCAACGACGGCTATGGGTTTGCCTTTGAAAAACGGGCCATCGCAGACGGCGCAGTAGGATACGCCTTTGCCCGTCAGCTCTTCCTCACCGGGCACGCCCAACCGGCGCGGGTTGCATCCGGTGGCGATTATCAGGCTTTTTGCCCGAAAGCTGTCGCCGTGATGGGTGAAAACCTCAAAGTCCTTTTCCCCGTGCTTGATAACCTTATTGACTTCCCTTGCGATGATCTCGGCGCCGGCGTTTTTGGCGTGTTCCTCGAACTGATGCGCGAGTTTTGACGCCTCAATGCCTTCGGGAAAGCCGGGATAGTTTTCGACGAAATCGGTCAGGGTCACCTGACCGCCCGGCGTTTCCTTTTCCATGACTGCTGTTTCCAGTTTGTATCTTGCGCCGTAAAGTGCGGCAGTCAAACCGGCAGGTCCACCACCGATTATGATGAGGTCGTATTCGGTTTTAGAGGCTCCAGAGGTCTCCTCCAGAACGAAGAATTGCATTTCACCTCCTCCTTTTTGACCGTGCGCTTCTGATTTTCACCTCATGTGCAATGAGCTGGGCGGCCCTATCGAGCGCTTCGGCAGCGGGCATGACGCCCCTCAGGGCAGGCTCGAGGCCGTCCTCGGACAGAATGCGGCGCCCGGTGAACCAGGCCGGGTCCCGCGGCTCAAAAACGGCATAGTTTATTTGCTCATAGACATCCTTCATGCCTGGCACCTGTTTGAAGAACTCCTTGATCTGCGGGTCGTTGAGCGCTGATTTCACCACCGGCATGTAGCCCGTGTGAACCGACCAGTAGGCCTGCACGTCGGGCCTGTAGAAGTAGTTTACGAACTCCGCCGCCCTCTGCCGTTTCGGTTCCGGCACGGACTTCGAGCTGTAAAGCGCCACGTTGGTGCCTGAAATCACATAGACCTTTTTCCTGCCGTGCGGCACAGGGGCCACTCCAAGGTGGAAGTTGATCTTTTTCTTCATGAAGGAATAGGAAACGACCGAGCCCAGCACCATGGCCACACGTCCCGCAGCGAAGTCATCCTGATGCTTGTAACCGGTCGTCAGGTAAGCACATCCATCCCTGAGGAGATCGACCATATACTGAAGTGCCGCAACGCCTTCAGGACCGTTGAACGCAGGCTGACCGTTCTCGTCGAACAGCCTGCCGCCGTTCTGGAAAAGCAGGGTCTCGAACGTCCAGACGTTGACGACGAATGCGTGACCGTAGATGTCCGGTTTACCGTCGCCGTCCGTGTCGATGGTCAATTTTTTGGCGATTTCCTTGAACTCGTCCCATGTCTTCGGAGGTCCGGGAATGCCGTATTTGTCGAAAAGGTCCTTGTTGTAGTAAAGTGCGAGGATGCTCTTGTTGAAAGGCAATGTGACGAGACTGTCGCCCCATGTGTTTTCGTCCCGGAAGACCGGGAACATGTCATCAATGGCTTCCTGAGAAATGGGTTTGCCATCGCCGATGTAATTGCTGAACGGAACGATCTTGCCCGCTTCGAGGAATTCGGCCGTCCATGAGCCATAGACCTGCGACATAGCTGGCGGCCTGTGTGCGGCCACCGCGCCCATCAATTTCTGCGACAACGTGTTGTAATGCCCTAAATGCACGGAGACTATAGGCTCTTTGTCCGGTGTGGCACGGTTGAAGTCGTCGATAATCTTGTCGAGTGTTTCTCCGAGCGGCCCGCCCATGGCGTGCCAGAACATAACGCCTTCCTGAGAGGGCGAGCTACCGCAGCCCACACCTATCACGATGTAGGCCAGAAAACCGAAAATTACGGGCATAAAAATCAATTTTTTCATGATTTTTCGCCCCTCCAGAAGTCAGTTTTAAAAGTTTTTGATATAGGTGAGTGCATAGCGCCTGTTTGAGGACTCCTCGAATTGGTAAATCTTGGAGTCGTCTGCGATGTCGAATTTGAAGGATTTAAACTTGATGCCTCCGCCGAAAGTCAACCCTTCCCTCTTGCCTTCTTTGTCAACAAAGTAGCCTGCACGGACAAAAATCATGTCCATCAGGCCGTATTCGATTCCGACATGCTTGAATGCCTCCCGGACGACGTAATACATCCCCTTATTTTGCAAATCATTTGTGATGCCAACGAGGACCTTGTTGACATCGGCGGAAACGGTGACCGAATGCACACCGGCGAACCTTCTCGTATAGGCGACTCCAAGCCTGAGTGTTCTCGGAAGGGGATCGACTTCTCCGTTCTCGGTGTATTTGAGGCCGGGACCGATGTTGGTCAACACGGCTGCCAACCTGATAGTGTCAAAGACAGGAAGAACCGGCTTGTAAAGCAGGCCGGCGTCCACAGCGAAGGACATGGCACTGCCGCCCTGACCGGGCTCATGAGTGACCTGACGGATTATGTTGCCCGGCGCGAGGAAGCTGTAAATGAACTTAACGCTTGCCCCGACGCCGAGGTTTTCCTTTGCTTTGAACCCTGCTCCTACGTCCACAGCGAAGTCAAACGGCCTGAATGAGCCGATATAGACTCCGCCCTCATCATGGGCATCGATGTTGCCAAGTGTTAGATAGATGATGTGGCCGCCGATGGCGCCACGTCCACCGGCAAGCGGATGAACGAAACCGGCAAACTCGTAATACATGTCGTCTGCAAGTTTCCTCAACCACGGTGCATGGATCATGGAAAATTCTGTGTGATTAAAGAAACCCATTGCTCCCGGGTTGTAATAACTTGCAGTAGCATCATCAGCTATTGCGCTGAAGGCTGCACCCATAGCAGTTGCCTTAGCGCCCGGGAAGATGGTAAGGAACACGCCACCTGCCTGCGTGGCGTTGCCCCATACGCTAACGGGGTAGGCGATCACCCCCAGCGTTAGCAAAATGGCAAAAATTTTCCTCATCATTGCCATCAACCTCCTGAATATTAGATTTTTCAATGCGTTCAGCCGAATATCGAGGGATTATGATAACCCCAACCCTACCACAGTTCAACCTGCGTCGGAGCGGGCCATCCCCGTGGAAGCAATTGAGAGGTAATTGCAACTGATTTGCTTGCTCGGTCATATTCTGAATCTTATAATTTTCGGCGAAGATCAAAAGTTGAGAGGTGAAAAAATGGGACTCCTTGAAAAGATCGATTCACCTGAGGATTTGAAGAAGCTGTCAATTGATGAATTGAATCAGCTTGCATCTGAAATCAGGCGTTACTTGATCGAAGTGTTGAGCAAGAATGGGGGGCATGTGGCGCCGAACCTGGGTGCTGTGGAGCTGACGCTGGCCCTCCACTATGTTTTTAACTCGCCAATCGACAAACTCGTCTGGGATGTCGGACATCAGGCCTATGTCCACAAGATCATCACCGGCAGGCGGGAGGCGTTCAAGACCATCAGGCAATATGGCGGGATAAGCGGGTTCCTCAAACGCGATGAAAGCCCGCACGACATCTTCGGCGCAGGTCACGCTGGAACAGCGCTCTCGGCCGCCATGGGAATAGCTATTGCCCGGGACATGAAGGGTGAGGACTGGAAAGTGGTCGCCATTGTCGGTGACGGCGCATTGACGGCCGGCATGGCGCTTGAGGCGCTCAACCAGATCGGCCAGCTGAAAAAGGACATGATCATCGTCCTGAACGACAACAAGATGTCCATCGATGAGAACGTCGGGGCGCTTTCCAACTACTTCGCCCGGCTGGTCACATCCCCTGTTTACAACAAATTCAAGGAAGACGTCTGGGAGCTGCTTGGAAGACTCCCGTCAAGATACCTGTCCCTCAGGGCCAGAGAGGTGGCGAGAAAGATCAAAGAGACGCTCCAGCATTTCGCTGTCCCCTCCATCCTCTTTGAGGAGCTCGGTTACCGATACGTTGGCCCGTTCGACGGCCACGACATCAAGCTCCTGATCGACAACTTTGAGCGTGTCAAGAACCTCAAAGGTCCGACCATCGTCCATGTCCTGACGGTCAAAGGCAAGGGCTATAAGCCTGCCGAGAAAAATCCGGAATATTTCCACGGCCTTGGCCCATTCGACCCCGAGACCGGTAAGCCGCTCCCGAAAAAGGACAAAAGGCCGCGCTACACAAAGGTTTTCGGCCAGACCCTGCTGGAATACGCCCGAAAGGACCCCAAGATCGTGGCGATCACCGCGGCCATGCCGCTCGGCACAGGCCTGAATTACATCAGGGATGAGCTTCCCGACCAATACATCGATGTCGGGATCGCCGAACAGCACGCCGTCACCCTTGCCGGCGGACTCGCCGTCGAGGGGATGAAACCCTTTGCCACGATTTATTCGACTTTCCTTCAGAGAGCCTTTGATCAGATCATCCATGACATCGCTCTCCAGAATCTGCCCGTCAGGTTCGCAATTGACCGCGGCGGACTGGTTGGCGAAGACGGCCCGACTCATCACGGCGTTTTTGACCTATCGTATCTCCGCATGATCCCGAACATGGTAGTGATGGCACCGCGGGACGCCGAGCAGCTTCGTGACATGATCCGCACAGCCGTTGAATACGACATGGGGCCGATTGCGTTCAGATACCCGCGCGATAAGGTGCCATTTGAGCCTGACTATTCCCGCGAGCCTCAGCCTGTGCCCATCGGTAAGGCGGAAGTCATGAAAGAGGACGGGGATATCCTGCTCGTTGCCATTGGTTCCATGGTTCTGCCCTCGCTGAATGCCGCTAACGCATTGGCCGAAAGGGGAATCAACATCAAAGTGGTGGATGCGAGGTTCGTGAAACCGCTCGATGAGGAACTGCTCCTCGATTTAGCTGCCGATGCAAAGGCCATCGTGACCGTTGAGGAGAACGTCCTTGCCGGCGGATTCGGCTCGGCCATCCTCGAACTCCTGTCCAGCAGAGGCATCCGCAAACCGGTCCTCAACATCGGTCTGCCCGACAGGTTCATCGAACACGGGCCAAGGAGCAAACTCCTTGAGGTGGTTGGCCTTACATCCGAAGGCGTCTCAGCGAAGATAACGGAGTTCCTTGATGCTCTGTGAATACTGCGG
Organism: Caldifarciminota bacterium; assembly: GCA_027064565.1. Lineage (GTDB taxonomy): Bacteria > Hydrothermota > Hydrothermia > B15-G9 > B15-G9 > WGAI01. The sequence goes on from JAMOPK010000185.1 coordinate 8,223, forward strand.
AGTTCGTGAGGCCGAAGTGGAGTTCCTGGACGTCTCTTCCCGCGGGATACGAAGGCATCACCTGTGCAAGGTGTGTGCGGCGAAGCTGGCTATCAATCCAGAACTCCTTGATATTGAGGGATATCCTCAGTTTCAGGCATACGGCGGAAACTACGCGCTTGAGAGGTGTTCCAGATGTGCTCTGAGCTTTGAAGAATACCGCGAAACCGGCAAATTCGGGTGTGCGAACTGCTATTTTTCTTTCTGGGAAGCTATACTCCCTGAGATCGAGAAGTTCAACGGCTCGAAGGACTACCGTGGAAAGGCCTATCACCGTGACAGCAATCGGTTTGCCCTGTTCGACAAATATGTGGCACTGCAGAGAAGGCTGAAAATTGCGGCGGCAGAGGAGGAATTCGAGCTCGCGGCGGACATTAAGAGGCAACTCGACAAAATCAAGAGAATCCTGACCTATGAAATTAGTCGATAGGGCCGGTCGGCTGCCCGACTGGCTCAGCAAGGCTAAAAATCTGACCGAAAAAGTTCTTTTCTCCAGTGCGGTTCTGAAGCGGAACCTGCTGGATTACCCTTTCCCCAACCGCGCGGATGAGAGCGAACTGAGGGATGTGCAGGAGCGGATTGCTGTCGCCCTCGAACTCCTGCCGGATGTCGAAGGTGAATTCTTCTCCCTTGACGGTATGAGCAACTCCGAATGCGAGCTTTTGAGGGAGAGGTTCGTGAGGGTCAATTGCGAAGGCGAAAAATCCGGGCGAGGCGCTTTCCTGAGCGAGGACGAACAGGTGTCGGTGGTGGTCAACGGCAACGACCATCTGGAGCTTGAGGTGAAAATCGGTGGATTGAACGTGAAAGAGGCCATGAAAACGGCCAACGACATCGATAACTTCATCGGCAGCGTTGTCGAGTTTGCTTTCGCCGATGGCATAGGTTTTCTGACCGCCGACCCATTTGAGGCCGGACTTGCCATGCATCTCGGCGTCGCCCTGCACCTGCCCGGAATCGCCACATCCCGGCAGTTGAAAACGCTCTCGGAAATCGTGCAGAGCGCCAATCTCAGGATCACCCCGGTGTTCCAGAACGGTCTCGGCAACGTCTTCAGGATGGAATCGACCAGACAGCTTGGCGCCAGCGAAAACGAGGTATACACGGCTTTTACTGAAGTGCTTGACCTTGTTATGGATCTCGAGGATGACACCCGGGACATGTTGCTTGAGAAGTTCCCCCTTGAGGTAGAGGACCGGATTCGGCGCTCCCTTGCAGTTTTGCGTTCGGCATTGATCCTTGAATTCGAGGAGGCCATTGAACTGCTTTCGATGCTGAGGCTCGGACTTTCGCTCGGACTCCTTTCCGGGATCACGTTCAGGGAACTGGATGAGACCATGTTTCTCACACAGCCGCAACATCTCAAAACGGCCTTTGCCGAGAACGATAAGGTCAATCTGGATTCCGTGAGGGCGGCCTTTGTCCGCTCAAGGATCCAAAAGGTCAGCGGATGACGTTTCAACCCCTTTCGTTTTTGTTCCCGGAATGGATTTCGATGATCCTGTTGACGATCTCGCGGAACAGGGGAAATTTGTCGAAATATTTGAGGTTCTGGGGCGCTGTGAAGATGGGATCGAGCGCCCGATATCCTTCCGCCTCGTATTCGAGGCCTTGAAGCATCATCTCGATCTTGTCGGCGGCCCTGACAAGGACGGCTTCGACGGTCTGACCGTCCTCAAATTCCTGCCAGATGGCCTTCAACTCCTCGCCCATCTCGCCGATCTGGTTCAGCACAGCGCTCACAGCATTGGATTCGGCCTTTGAGACGTGCTCGAAACCCAGCCAGATTCTCGCCTCAAGGTGCAGGTCGCTCAGCCGGCTCTCGCCTATCTCGTGTAGTATCGCCATTTTCAATGCCTTTTCTTCGTCTATCTCCACGCCCCGCCTTTTCAGCTCGCCGGCAAGGATCAGCGTCAGGAAAGCGACGCCGAAGGAGTGGTCTGCCACCGACTCGGCATCCCTGACGCCGTAGTAAGGCCAGCCTGAGCGAGCCGTCCGCTTTAGCCTGAGCACATCCTTCATCAATGCCATGATTTCATCAACACCGGCCATTTTTAGCCTCCATTGAATCCGTTTTTGACCTTTACCCGATACTCGACTCCAAGTTTCTGGAGTTCTCTGAGGAGTTTTTCGTCAACCTTCAGCCTGAATGACGTTGATTTAAGCCAGAGGGGCTGGCCGTCGTCCCGAATTGACAGAGTGAGCATGACGTTGCCGCTGTTGTGATTCTTCAAAACGGAAATGAGCCTGTCCACGTTCTCAGGGGTCAGCCAATCGGAATCGAGGAATATGCCGATGGAACTCACACGGGCATAAAGCTCATCCAGTGGCTCGATTTTATCCAGCGTGATGCGGACGTTCGGCTCCTCGTCATTCTCGACGCCGTAGTAGTCCGCCGTCAGCCTCGCCGACATCAGATATGACCTTTCTGGCTGAAGTTTCACGGCGATTTGCTCAAAGAGGTCGGCGAAGATCGTTACCTGATATTCGCCCTCAAAATCCGCGAAGGTCAGGATGGCGTAAGGCCTGCCCTGCCTGTCTTTTTTCCGCTTCATCCTTGAAAGGACACCGACGATGTAGGCCCGGTGGTCGCCGCCGTTCTCAAGCATCGTTTCTTTGAACGATGAGCTTGTGACGATTCCGGGGAAGGCGTTTAGAAGCCCGATGTATTTCTTCAGCGGGTGTGTGGTCAGGTAGTAGCCGAGAGCCTCCTTCTCAAAAGCCATTTTCGTGTCCATGTCCCATTTGACCGCTGTCGATTTTCCTGAAGGTTTGCTCAGAGGCGCATCGAACAGCGTCCCCATCATGGCGGACTGCCCGTTTTTAGCTTTTCTTGCCTTCATGTATTCCAATAGCTCGGCGCGGTTCTCGTTGAACCTGTCGAAGGCACCGGCCTTGATCAGGCTTTCCACCACCTTTTTGTTGACCTTTTTCGAGAGGATGCGGTCAAGAAAGTCGTCGAAGGATTTGAACGGGCCGCGCTTTTTTCTCTCCCTGACGATTATCTCGGCCGCTGACCAGCCGACGTTTTTGAGCGCCGCAAGCCCATAAACGATTTTGTCTCCCTCGATTCGGAAATTGACGTCGCTCACGTTGATGTCTGGCGGCTCGACCTCGATGTTCAGCCTATGCGCCTCCCTGATCAGTGCGGCGACGCGGTCGGTGTTCCCGAACTCCGCCATCAGGTTGGCGGTCATGAATTCAAGCGGATAGCGAGCTTTCAAGTAGGCCGTCCGATAGGCCAGCACAGCGTAGGCCGTTGCGTGGGACTTGTTGAACCCGTAGCCGGCGAATTTGGCAAGCTTGTCAAACAGTTCCGACGCCATCTCCGCCGGGATGCCCCGCTCCTGAGCGCCCCGGACGAACTTCTCCTTGTTCTCCGCCATCACGTCCTTTTTCTTCTTGCCCATCGCCCGGCGGAGCATGTCAGCTTCTGAGGCGGTGAACCCGGCAACCACCTGAGCGATCTTCATCACCTGCTCCTGATAGACCACAACGCCGTAGGTCTCTTCGAGCACGTCCTTGAGCTGAGGCAGGAAGTATTCGACACGGCGGCGTCCCTGTTTTCGGGCAACGTAGTCCTCCAGCATGCCGCTCTGGATCGGCCCGGGCCTGTAAAGCGCTATGATTGCTGTGAGGTCCTCAATGGATTCAGGTCTTGCACGCTTCAGCAGGTCCTGAAAGCCGCGGGATTCCACCTGAAACACGGCCACCGTCTCGCCGCGGGAAAGCAGGTCGAAGGCCGCTTTGTCGTCCATGGGTATCTTCCGAATGTTGAAGTTCGGGTCATGCCGTTCTCTGACAAGCTGTTCGGCGTATTTCACGACCGTGAGCGTCCTGAGGCCGAGCACATCCACTTTCAGCATGCCCAGCTCTTCCAGCGATTTCATCTCGAACTGGGTGGAAATGATGCCATCAGGGCTTTTGTAAAGCGGGACGTGGTTCCATATCGTTCCGCGGGATATGACCACTCCGGCGGCATGGGTGGAAACGTTCCTGACCTGGCCCTCGATCCTGCTTGCAAGTTCCACAACCTGTTTGATCTGCGGGTTGTTCTCGACGAGCGATTTGAGTTCAGGCACCTCTTTGACGGCGCGCTCGATTGTCATTCCGGGGGAGCTGGGGATAAGTTTTGCGAGCCTGTCC
>JAMOPK010000186.1 GCA_027064565.1 Caldifarciminota bacterium
TGATTAAACTGAAATTTGTATCCGTTGGGCCTGAAATGAAAGAGGCCAAGGAGCCAATGACATGAAACAAATTCCACTTTCACGGCCGGATATAACTGGGCTTGAAAAGAAGATAGTTTGTGAGGTGCTCGATACCCCTTATCTTTCAATGGGGCCTAAAACAAGGGCGTTTGAGAACGAGTTTGTCAAACAAATTGGCGTTAACCATGCTGTTGCTGTATCCAGCGGCACAGCAGGTTTACATGTGCTTATAAAAATTGCCGGTGTCAAAGAAGGCGACGAGGTCATAACTTCGCCTTTCAGCTTCATTGCATCTTCGAACGTCATTCTTTTTGAAAAAGCAAAGCCGGTTTTTGTTGATATCGACCCGCTAACTTTAAATATCGATTCGCAAAAAGTGGTCGAACTCATTGGGAGCAATTACGAATTCGATGGAAAAGTTTTGAGAAATAAAAAAACAGGCGCCATCCTTCGAGCGCTTTTACCTGTCCATATTTTTGGCCATCCAGTTGATATGGATCCTTTGCTGGAAATTTCTGAAAAATATGCTCTTCCCATAATCGAGGATTCTTGTGAGGCAATTGGAGCCGAGTATTACAGTAAAAAACTCGGGAAATGGGTTAAAGTTGGGACACTTGGTATCGGTGGCGTTTTTGCTTTTTATCCTAATAAACAGATTACAACGGGAGAAGGTGGGATCATTGTCACGAATCATGAAAACGTGGCAAGAATTGCCAGAAGTTTAATCAATCAGGGTAGAGGAGATAATCCCGTCTGGCTTGAGCATATCAGGTTGGGCTACAATTACAGGATGGATGAACTTTCTGCGGCTCTCGGATATGCCCAGATGCTCAGACTTGATGAAATTTTACAAAAAAGAGAGGAGGTGGCGGGCAGGTATTATGAGCTTATGAAAGATATCGATGAGATTGAATTGCCTTATGTGGCCGATTGGGCAAAAATATCGTGGTTTGTATTTGTAATTAGAGTCAAAGACAGCATAGATCGTAGTAAGTTCATGGATTTTCTCCGTTCACATGGGGTGGCTTCAAAACCTTACTTTACTCCCATTCATTTGCAGAAGTTCTATGTGGAACGATTTGGTTATTCGGCAGGAATGTTCCCTGTCACTGAAGATGTGTCTTCCAGAACTGTGGCTATTCCGTTCTATTCATCTCTCACCGAAAAGGATCAGAAATACGTGGTTGATGTGATAAAGGAGGCCTTACGTAAGGCCTAAAATAAAAACAGGAGGTTGTTTAATGAAATTGTTAGAGTTGAAAAATAAATTTAAAAATGTGTTGTGGAGCATTCGCAGGAAGCGATGGGCAAGACGGGTGTTTTTCTTTGTATTAGATGTCTTTGCCCTTACATTCGCTATTCTGGCGGCTTTCTACCTGAGATTTGACGGTTCCCCTTCCGAAATGCAGGACTATATCGAGGCCAGTGGAATAATCCTTAGCTTTGTCCTCGCTACCAAGATTCCCATTTTTTGTGTGTTCAGGCTATACGACATCTCGTGGTCATTTGCCAGTGTCAGAGATGCGATTTACATAGCATTTGCCAATTTTGTTGCAAGCATGACGTTCTATTCCGGCTACGAATTTGTGACCAGAGGTTCTATACTTCCAGCTATTCCGCGAAGCGTCGCCATAATCGATATGCTTCTGTCGTTTCTGTTCATATCAGTCATCAGGTTTTCCAAACGAGCTGTGAGTTATGCGCTTCGCAGCTTCCAAAATGGTAACGGCAATAGCTCAAAGAAAAAGAACCTTCTCATAATAGGTGCCGGAAACGCTGGAGAACAGTTAATCAGGAGCCTCCTTAAAAATGGCAGTAGGTTCAGAATTGTGGGCATAATCGATGATAATCCTTCCAAATGGGGCACTTATCTGCACGGCATCAAAGTCTATGGTGGGCGTGATAAAATACCTCAGATTTTGAGTGATTTTGATGTGGATTCGGTCATTATTGCTATTCCTTCTGCATCTGGCACTGATGTTAAAGAATTCGTAAAAATGTCGAGAAATGCCGGGATTAAAGACATCCGAATACTGCCAGCCATAGCTGAACTGGTGGATGGCACCGTCAGCATTAAAGATGTCCGCAGCGTCTCACTGGATGATCTTCTGGGACGGGCGCAGGTTCAGATCGAATTGGATGAAGTCGCATCTTTTCTCAAAGGCAAGACAGTTATGGTCACGGGTAGCTCCGGTTCCATTGGGGAAGAGTTGTGTCGCCAGATAGCAAAATTTGACCCTCGCCAGATAATCCTGTTCGAGATAGATGAGACCAGACTCTTTGACACTCAAAGGAAGCTCCAATATGTGTTTCCGGATGTCGATTTTGTGCCGGTTCTGGGAGATGTCAGGGATAAAAACAAGGTTTTCTGCTCCGTCAGGACGTATAGCCCGCAGATAATTTTCCATGCTGCTGCTTACAAACACGTTCCCATGATG
>JAMOPK010000187.1 GCA_027064565.1 Caldifarciminota bacterium
TAGTTACTCATGAGTTTCCGATGTCATACCTTCAGGACATGGCAACCGTGGGGGATACCGTGTATCTCGCCTGCGATTACGGCGGAATCAGGAAGGTCGTCCTTTCAGGGAGCGAAGTTTTCGGAATCTGGCATCTTGACACTCCGGGCTATGCGATTGCCGGAGCACCGCTTAACGATTCTTTAATTGCATCTGCCGGAAAGATGGGTAAGATAGAACTTCTCAAGGTTAAAGGGAAGGGCGATAAGTTCCGGATATCCGAGGTTGCACTGCACAATATGGGGGGCGAAATCCATGATGCCGTCAGCGTTGATGGCTATCTCTACATGGCAGGCGGCACCGCCGGCCTGCTTTATGCTGATGTTAAAGGACTTCTGCCCCATAATTTCTTTATTGACACACTGGCGATGGATGGAATCTTGAGAAAGCTCACCATCGATACCTCCAGCATGAAGATTTACACGGCAAACGAATGGGGAGGGGCACATATCGTTGACGTCACTCGTCCCTGGCATCCAGGCCATGTTTACGAGTTTGAACTGAGCGACACCGCCGGCTATGTGTCGGACGTGGAAAAAAGCGGCAAATACTACTATCTGCTAAGTATGCTCGGCAATTTAATGGTTTACGACAGGGAAAAGCCCGATCACATTGTAACGGTCACGTCAATAGGGGCATGGGGCTATGATATGGAGATATCATCAAATCTGATATTCGTTGCGGCGGACGACTCTGGACTGGTGATCTTCAAGATATCCGGTGATTCCCTGAAATTTGTGAAGAAATACGCTCTTGGTGGTTTTGCACGGTCGGTGCTGATCAAGGGAGATTATGCGTTTGTCGTCGGTGTGGGCTATGATTACGAGAGCGGCTGGCTGGCAGTGCTGGACGTCCGGGATCCGGGCAATCCCAAGATGATACAACGGATTCCCCTGCCCGGACTTGGTGAGAAGATAACTTATTGGCCGGAGCGAAATCTGTTTGTTGTAGCATCCTTCAACTCAGGACTCATTTTTTATGAGCCACGTGGATTCGGGTTCTGATGTCCCATCTGTCGTGTAATTGGTTGTTTAGGTATGAAAGGATCGGCACAAATATCACACGGACGGGAACGTATTTCACTATCCTCACCCTTCTCGTGGGTGTCGCTGCAGTCAACACGGGCAACAATTTGCTATATGTCGTTCTGTCGATGATGCTGTCAATCATGGCCCTTTCGGGCTTTGAATCCCTCTTAAACATCAAAGGGCTGGAACCAGAAATAGCCGTTCCCGACGAAATCTATGCGAGAACCCCATCTTACGTTGCCGTTAAAATCAGAAATACCAAGCCTATCTCCTCGTTTGTAGTGAGGTGTCTTTTTCCGGAAAACAGCGAGCATATTGAGGAGGCTGTGGCGTTTATGGTGCCGGGAAACGGGGAAGTGGTCTTGCGTTGCAGAGCGATTTTCCCGCGCCGCGGCAGGTATCGCATTGAAAAGCTTTCGCTGATAACCACGTTTCCGTTCGGTTTCACCAACCGATGGCGGACTTTCGCCACCGACATCGAGGTGCTTGTTTACCCCCACATCCACGATGTAGCCCTGATGTTAATGGGGGACGAAGAAGAGGCTGGCGAGATCGAAGGTGCCCGTAAGGAAGGCGTTGGCGGGGATTTCATCGGATTGAGGGAATACACTCCCCGGGACAAACTTTCGCTGATCCACTGGAAAGCCTATTCCAGAACCGGGAAGCTTTATGTCAAGCAGTTTGCCGATAGAGAGGGAACCCGTGTTTTGATAGAACTCGGGGATAATGCGTCCGACTCGGACATCGAGGAAGCCGCTTCGCTTGCAGTCGCACACCTGAAAGCCGGCAATCTGGTGGCATTGAAGTTGGGGACACAGAAAAAGATCGACTACGGCACCGGCGACCAACACCGACGCAAGATACTAACTGAGCTGGCGCTGTTCAATCTCTAATACTAAGGGTTATCCCGGCGCTCGCGCGTGGCAACCACGGGATTTCGCCCCTCCTGTCAACCCTGGTCCATGAAGTATCGACCATTGCGGGATACAGAGCCTCGAAACTGCCTTTATAAATGCCCAGAGCTGCCCAGATCCCGTAAGAGCTCTTTTTGCGCTCCCACCTGTGATACTTGGCCCTGACCCATGCGCCGCCACCCCATACGGGCACTATCGTGCCTCCGAGGTTGACATCGGCCTCTGGAAAGGTCAGGTCATAGCTGAGAAGCGACAGGCCTGTCGATAGTTCCCACCCCCATTTGTTCTGCTTCCGGACGAAATCCTTTTGATATCCGATGGAGAACTCTGAGAGGTTGGCGGAGGCCTTGACTATGTTGAGTTCGTATCTCTGGCGATAATACTCGTAATAGGGCTCTTTGAATCCGTAAAATGAGGTGGATACCGAAAGGGTCACGTGACTGAAGGAGTCCGGCGTGAAGATCGATATCTCTCCGCCTATGAGGAACCCGTTTGTGTAGAGCGGCGATATCCGGGTAACCCCGCCCGAATAGATGGTAAAAAACAGAGAGGTCAGCAGATATAGCAGTTGTGTCATCGCTCCTCCGTTAAAGTTTCGATGATGTGGACGCTTCTCGACGCCCCGATCACATCGGCACCGGCCGAAATCATTTCAAGGGCTGTTTCGGCATCTCGAATCCCGCCAGCCGCTTTGACTTTGAGACCGAACTCCCGGGCTTTGCGCGCTAACAGTCGGACATCGTGGACAGTGGCCCCGGAAGGACCGAATCCGGTCGATGTTTTGACGAAATGTGCCCCTGCTTTTGCGATCAGCTCCACCGCTTTGAGCTTTTCGTCATCGGTCAGGTAAGCTGTCTCGATGATGACCTTGACAGTGCGTCCCTGTGCGGCCTCGACAACGGCCTTTATGTCCGAAACGACGTAGGAATAGAATCCGCTCTTGAACCTCCCGATGTGCATGACCATGTCTATCTCGTCGGCACCGTCTTCCACGGCCTTCCGGGTTTCAAAAGCTTTCGCTTCGGTGGCACACGCTCCGAGCGGGAAACCGACCACGCTGCATGTCAGGATGCCGGTCCCGTCCAGTTTGTCTGCCACAATCTGGACGAATGAGCTGTTTACGCACACCGACCTGAACCTATACTTGAGGGCCTCGTCGATGACTTTGAAAACGTCGGAATCCGTGGCATCGGGCTTGAGAATGGTGTGATCTATCCTTGCTGCAAGCTCTTCTCTCGTCATGATTTCCTCCTACCATGTGTAGTAAATTCCCCAGCCGAGGCCTATGCTTCCGTAATTGACCTCTTCGTTTTCCGGGATGTTGAAGATATAACGGTAAACGTGGTAGTAAGCGTTGACCTCGATGTCCATCGCTATGCCCTGATAGCTAACCCGTGATGCGCTCAATGGAATGAAAGCCTGAAGCCCGACGGCGTATATGCCACCGGCAAGCCTGACCTCCTGCGTGTTGCCGCCACCGTGGGAAGCGATATACTGGTACTTGCTGTTGCCCTCGATACCAAATGCCATATAAGGGGTGATGGAGGTGTAAGTGGGAAAATATTTGATGACACGAACCCCCCATTTGGCCCACGAATAAGGTTTATCCACAAGCGTGCCGTTTTCAATCTCCTGAGTCCGACCGACATGGAATGCACCGAAAGCCCTCAATCCTACGCCCGGCTTAAAATTCTTCTGGATCGAAAGCCCATAGGCTATGGGATCGATAAAGAAACCAACTTCCCAGTTGGGAACAGGCCTGAGATAGCCTGTGAGAAACATTGCCAGCATCAAGTTAACCATTGTTTCCTCCTTGTTTGGTTCCGTGTTCCCTGTGATGTGGAAACCATAACGTTGGCGTTCCACCGATGTCAACCACAGTCAACCTTTTAAAATCATTTTTCAAGGGTTAAGGTTATTTCTGCCTTGAGGCAGTGTCAAGCTTGGATTGTCCGTTTGGGAGTCGGAAGGCGGGACGGCCATCAAACTTTACCTGCTGAAGCTATAGACCGTTTACTTTGTGGTGGCAAACATAACTGGCGGATTATCAAAGAATTATAAGCTGCAGAACTGTTCCAATCTCTTTGCATAACTGATCGTCCCCGTCCGCATCTCGCCCCGCCGCCATCGCTTCATCAATCCTCGCCATCTCACACGAGGTATCCTTTACTCCATGTCCCATCTCTCTGTGTTCACCGTGTCCCTGTGTGATTTTTATTTCGTTTTTCACACGGAGACACAGAGGGCACAGAGAAATAAAAATTCCCATCACAAACAAAATGGCAAATGGTCCCACTTTGCGTTGACTGAATGGTGAGTTTGGGCAATAATTCCAGCCCATGAAAAGGATTGGCATCATCCCGATATTCGGCATAGGCGACCTGCTCATGGCCACGCCTGCCATAAGAAACCTGAAGGAGAACCTGCCTGACCATTCTATCGAGATCTTCGTAATGTCAAAAGTCCACCTTGATGTTTTGAAAGGCAATCCTCACATCGACAGAATACATTTTTTCCCGTTTTTGAAGGCTTCAAAGTTCGAGGCTCTCAGGTTCCTTTTGGGTTTCAGGGGGAAATTTGACGTAACCATCAACTTCTATCCCTCTAATCGTTACCATTACAACGTTTTCGCCTTTCTCCTTGGTGCTCCCATCAGGCTCGGACACAGGTATCTCAAAGATGACCTGATTTCACTGAATTTTTTGAAAAATAGAACTATCAAAGAACGTTTCGACAGACACGTGGTTTTGCAGAATCTCGATCTGATAAAGTTGTTGGGCCTCAGGGACGATAATCTCGTTGATTACCCGCTACAGTATCTCCTTGAGCCACATGAAATCGAAGAAGCGGAAAAATTCCCTGCCTTTCAAAAACGTGAAGGAGTGGTTATAGGTATCCATCCGGGAACGAGCAAATTGAAAGGGCACATTAACAGGCGATGGCCGCCTGAACGGTTTGCCGAATTCATTGACCTTTTTCATCAAAAATTCACCCAGAGCAGGGTGCTGGTGTTTGGCGGGCCCGAGGACATCGACGCCAAAGAGAGGATTCGAGACCTCGTGAGGGAAAAGGACAGGCTATTTCTGGTTGATACCCCAACCATCAGGCAGGCTGCTGCTTTGATCCACAGATGCGACATCTTTGTAAGCAACGATTCCGGACTCATGCATCTTGCTGCGGCGGTGGGAGTGCCCACAGTGGCCATATTTGGCCCAACAAATTACAGATGGGTGCATCCATGGAAGGTGGAGCACCGAATAGTCTCGCTGGAACTCCCCTGTAGCCCGTGTTTTTATTACTCCCCACGGCCTTTGAAATGTCAGGCCGGTCTCGACTTCAAATGCTTGAAGGAATTGCCCGCCAGCATGGTGATGGGGGCGGTGGAAGAATTGCTTGCATCAATCAAATAAACTTAACTGTTTGGGTTTTCCGGGCTTCTTGTGCGTGGATTTTGGTTCGGCTTTATGCCTTTCGGATTCAGAGGCGGGCTTTACGGAAAACAGATCCCCCGTATCGGTTCCGGTTCTCTCCCCCATGTCCACGATTATGCCGACCTTACCGTAAACTCCGTCAAAACCGGGTTCGACGTGGACTTTGCCTTCCCTTACGCTCTTCACAGCTGCGGCTATCTCCCGACCGGCAACGCTCGCAATCCTCTCGATAGGCGTCTCTAACAAAATTTCAAGCTCCGGACCCAGAGTTTGAACCATGCGATCGTATTCTTTCTGCACCCTTTTGGACGTTTTGCCCACCTTTAGCACGTCGGCGATTATCTCGTTCAAAGGGACAAGGTGTTTGAACGGGATGGCCTGTGGCGGCCTGAATCCCTCAGGCCGATCGGCAAGGGTTTCCACCCTGTGCAGCACCCCGACTGTCAAGGGCCTGCCGCACACCGGACAGATTCCGCCGTTTGCGATCGTCTCTCTCGGATGATACCGCACGCCGCAGATTCTGTGTCCATCGTAATGATATTTGCCCTCCTCCGGGAAAAATTCGATGGTGAAAAGGAATTTTTCTCTGTCCTTCTCGTAGAGGACCCGCTTTAATTCAAAATAGTCGAGCGGCTCAGAGAAAACGTTGGCTTCCCTGCCCAATCTCGATGGCGAATGTGCGTCGGAATTCGATACAAGCACGTATCTGTCGAGCTCCGAGATACGCCAGTTCATCGGCGGGTCAGATGACAGTCCTGTTTCCATGGCAATGGGTTCGTTCAGGTATTCCCCAAAGGCCTCTTCCACGGAATCGTAGCCGGAATTTGCCCCGTAAAGCGAATACCACGGAGTCCAGATGTGTGCCGGGATGATCATAACCTCTTCGGAAATCTCTCTAACGATTTCCACCAGCTGTTTGACACTCAGGCCGAAAGTCGGGCGTCCATCAGCCACAAGGTCGCCGTAAGGCGCAAGTTTTGCCGCGAGCTTCTCCACTGTCTCGAAATCAGGGAATAGCAGAACGATATGGATCCTGCGGACCTTGCCCCCATCGCTGTAAATGTGGGACGTTTCGCATGAGAGCATGAAATTCACGCCGCCATAGGTGTAAATTCCCGGAGCTGTCGGTGAGAGTTTCTCCTGCAACTCTTTCCGCCAGAGGGGATGCAGGACATCGCCGGTGCCGACCAGCGATATACCCTTCAACCTCGCATGATAAGCTATTCCATCCAGGTTCATGTCTCTGGACGTGGCACGTGAGTAATGGGAATGGATGTGCAGGTCAGCGATGTAGTATCTCATGGTTCACCTCGCAGCAAACATGACCCTCATGTTCTGTTCTGAGGCCGGTAGCCTTGTTAAATGCTGGAAAGCATAGACTTCATGGAATCCGGCCTTTTTCAAAAGATTTTTGATCGTCGAAATCTTGTAGCCACGCTCAACGTGGATCTCATCTATCCTGCAATAGAAGTTTTTCTCGGTCGGGATGAACAGGGTGATGTGAAGCTCGGAAATGCGTTTTTTCTTAAAATAACGGGTCCGCCAGATGGACAGGAGTTCTCCGTATTCGCGCACCCGCGTGTGGTTCCCCCAGTAAAATTCGAGAGCATGGATCGTGTTCATGTCGAAAATGAAAGGCCCGCCTTCACGGAGGTGCCTCCTCACACATGAGAAGGCGGAAACCATCTCCCCTTCCGTCGTGATGTTGTTCAGGCTGTCGAAAAGTGAAATTGCGGCATCGAATGGCATTTCATTTTCAAGATCAAAGTTTCTCACATCGCCATGGTAAAACCTGACGTTTGAAAAATGCTCAGATTTCTCACGGGCAACCTTCAGCATCTCCTCGGAGTAATCCATCCCCACCATTTCATAGCCTCTTCTTGCAAAAATCAGAGTTGGATTTCCTGTGCCACAACCGATATCGAGTATTTTCTGAGGTCTCACCGAAAGAAGTTGAAACAACTCCTCCACATAATCAACCCACAACTCATAATTTATGTCCTGCATCAATTCATCGTAATATGGTGCAATGCTTGTAAACGATTGATCCAGCACCATCTCAATCTCCTTTGTTCCAGGTTTTATTTTCCACGAAAATCCCGTTAATCGCAATGCGGTTAAACCGCCCAGTTGTCCACTTCTGAGGTTATGTTAAACCATCCTGAAACGGGGTGCTCCTCGATAGGCCTCCCATTTTCGATCAGCTCAAATTTTAGCCTATGTTCCTGCCCATCGGAAAGCACTTCATGGGGAACCATGACCTCAAGTACCTTCTGAGCTGAAAATTTCAGTTCAGCCTCACGCCGGGCCTTTATTGCCCTTGCTGAATCCGCTGAAATCTCAAGGACAGTTCCATCGTCTATCGTTATCCGCAACTGTCTGCCTTTCAGGACCCTGTCCATCCTGTCAGCGCCTTCCACCATCAGGTAAAGGTTGCCGTTTTCGTCGAACCCGAACTTCACCCCTGACAGCAGTGGCTCCCCTATCATCATCGTGCCGATTTCATCCCTTGTGAAATCTATGGAACCGGCATATAGCCATTCAAAATACCCCGAAATCTTGCCGTCTATTCTGGGGCGGATTTGACCGTAGGGCCTGAAAACCCGAGGGGCTGACTCGTCCACTATCGGGTTATCGAGGTATTCCGGCGGTTGGCGGCCTCTCAGGGAGAATGCGGCCTTCAGGTGTTCCCTGAAAAGCAGGTCGAAAAGCCTACCGTAAATGTTGGATGAATCTCCATACCACCAGAACCAATCCGAGCCTTCCGCCGCCATGAATTCGCCCGAATCCGGGGCATCCACAGAACTCAGGTCACCGAAATCTTCGCGCACCTTTGTCAGGAGTTCCCATGCCCTGTTTTTGGTCGGATGGCCGATCCACATGGAAAAATCGCTCCTTATCCATGAGCCGGGATGCAGCCTTTCCAATTCCTCGACATCCTCCGACAGGATGTCCGAAGGTGTGACCAGCTCAAACCTCTCGCTCAGCTGTGAGTAAAGCAACCTGAGAAAATCCAGCCCCCCTTCAGGGTAACCGGGCCACGGATTTTCGCCGTCGAGGATGATCGTGACGACGGCTGAGTCCGATTTTGCCTTTCGGATACCCTCCAGATGGTGGATGAAATCCAATACGGCCTTCTCAGGCGGCCACTTTTGATAGACAAACCCGATCGCATCCGAGAGTCCGTGATCCCTGAAAAACAGCCTGACACCGCTGAAGTTGTAAGGCCTGTGGGGATCGTCCCTGCCGCTGAGTTTTAGTATCCCCTCGTCGGTAGCCGCCCACCTGATGCTGTTGCGTGATAGAAGTTTTATCGTTTCTTCCGACACGCTGCCTTCGGATGGCCACATCCCTGAAATCCGATAACCACGTTTTCCCATAAAATCCAGCGCTTCCCGCACATGCCAATCGGCATCTTCGGGGTGCAAAAATACGGTTTCGGGCATGGGGGCGTCGGGCATCGAGACTCTCGCAACGCTGGAATCTATCAAAAGGGGCAGGATGGGGTGGAAAAACGGGCTTGTGGATACCTCCACGACGTTGTTCCTGGCAAGTTCAAGGTAAATCTCAAGTGTCCTGCGGATTATCTCAACAGCTATCCCGTAGAGTTCGATTTTATCCTGCTCGGTGAATCCCTGCCCTTTCGCCACCAATTTCTTGATTCGGGCATCCTCTCGATGGTGGAAAGCGCTGATCTGAGAGAGCAACCACCACATCTGGAGATCGCGGTAGTCCTGAACCGAGAAAACGGATGTCCTTCTCTGCCATAATGCTGCGAATTCCGGATAGGGTTTTATGAAATTCTCAGGATTCACCGAAAAGAAATTCCTTTTGATGAACGTCCTTTCCTGTTCGGAAAGTTCCTCGGCCGGTTTGAGATAGTGGCGGAGCCAGATGTCGTTTGCCCTGTTGCTGGCATATTCTTCAAGCTGAAGCAGGAGCGATGGCACAAGGTTGAAAGTGACGCGCGCCTGACACCTGCGGGCCATCTCGGCCATGTCGAAGTATTCTCGAATGCCATGGACAAAGACCCAGGGCATGTGATAGCGCCTCGAATTCCCGTTTGTGGTCACACCATACATCGGCTGATGCATGTGCCAGATGATGACGATCCTCATCTCAAAATCCTTTCAGGAACAAGGCTTTAAGCGAATTCTGGACGATCTGAGCTACAGCTTTCCTGATCCCGTCTTCTTCGGTCTCGTTTCCGATGTCGTAGGTGCCCCATCCTGAGAAACGCCCGTCGAGGTAGGCTGAGTCGGCGCTGATGTCGAAAAACACGATGTGAGCGGAGATGGTGATCTTGTAACCCGTGACGTTGCCGCTCTCGTCATAGACGAAAGGCTCTTTACGATAGCCGGTGATCTCGCCATCGACACGCAGGGCGGCATGCTGGGGATCGGTTATCGTCAGTCGTCCGTCTTCCCTGATTGCGTCGATGAAGCTCCGGGTCACAATGTCCTCAATCCCATACTGGATGGTCTTATTCTGGAATACGGGGACACTAACTTTGCGCAAATTTGACGGAAAATATCCCGAAAAGGAGTAAATGCACCCCCAAAGGAACAGCATCACCATTGGAATCAAAATTTGAAGCAATTTCTTCATCATATCTTGCGATAGAGGTTGTAGGTTGCCACCGCCAGCAGGATGGCGCCAGCAGCGATCGCACCTGTCAGGCCAGCGGAAACAAACACGGTGACGATGATCCCGGCTATCAGCACGCCAAGACTTATGGAGACCACTGCGTATTTGAAGGGGATATCGAACAGGAAAGCGGCCAGTGCGCCGGTCCACGCCCCGGTTCCGGGCAGGGGGATGGCCACGAAAAGCATTAGTCCGATGGCCTCGTATTTCTCCACAATCTCACCTTTTCGCCTTGTCCGTTCGAGCATCCATTCGAAGAATTTGCGGGTCAGGGAGAACTTCATAGCCAGCCTATGGGCAGGCTTGATCAACAGGAGGAGCGGGATGACAGCCAGCAGGTTACCCACTATGGCGATCAGGAACGCTTTGAGCGGCGGCATCCCGTAACCCCACACTCCCAGGGGGATTGCACCTCTCAGCTCGGAGATCGGCGCCATGGAAAGCAGAAAAACCTTCAAAGTCGGTGTCATGGTTTCACCTCAACAGTTTTGGCACAGATTATTGAGGACCCTGCCTCCATTTTCCAGATTTAAGGCCCGCACTGGCCGATCAGACCAAATTTTTTTCGCAAGTCTCAGGGTCTTACCCGATTCCGGCAAGTTCCCTGAACGAATCCGTTATCCTGGCATCCACTCTCTGTGCTCTTATCATCAGGTGTGCCCTTTTGAGGGCGGCCACCGAGACGTAGGCGACGGTTACCTGCCCCAGCTTCGATTTCCCGGGCACACCGTGGAAGTCCGAACCTCCGGTCTTCAAAAGTCTGTATTTTTCAGCGAGTTTGTAGTAGGTGTGGACCTGTTCAGGTGTGTGTTCGGGATGCCACACCTCGATGCCGCGGATGTGCCCGTTCTTCGCGAGAAATTCAACGTAATCCGGGGTCGTGGATAGTCCCGGATGTGCTATGACAGGCACTCCACCGGCTTTGTAAAGGAACTTTGTGCCTTCGACCGTCGGCAGTTTGTATTTTGGCACGTATGCTGGCCCTTCTGCCCCGATGTATTTGTCAAAGGCCTCCTGAAAATCCGAGACGTAACCCCTGTTCAGGATGGCCTGTGCGATATGCGGGCGCCCGATACTGGCCGCATTGCCGGCTATCTGGATGACTTCCTCGAGAGTGATGTGGACTCCTAACTCCGCCAGTTTCTCGATGATCTTTTTGGCACGCTCAAGCCGAATCATCTGGAAATGATGCAACATCTCGATGAAATCAGGGTTCTGGTAGTCGATGAAGTAGCCCAGCATGTGGATGTCGGTTCCGTTGTCTTCAGTGGAGAGTTCAATGCCCGGAATCACCTCCACGCCCAGCCGTTTGCCGGCTTCTATCCCTTCAGGCAGACCGGCCACCGTGTCGTGATCGGTTATGGCTATAGTTGAAAGCCCGATGTTAGCAGCAAGTTCCACAAGCTGTGTCGGAGTGAGCCTGCCGTCAGACGCCGTGGTATGGGTGTGTAAATCTGCACGTTTGATCATAGCATCTCCTTCGAGACCAGAGAGGTAGCCTCATCGAACTTGCGTTTGAATTCGTTTTCAAGTTCGAGGATCTCCTCATCGACTTTCTGGCGGAATTCGGCATCCTTGATTGATGAGAGGTTGATCATGACGTTGAGCTCGGCACCGAAAAAGGCGGCATGGAACTGATAAGCCGCACTTCCGACGTCCGTGATGGCGTTCTTGTTGCCGTATTCGGCGAGTATCAGCACATCATCCAGTCCCTTGAGCGAGTGGCGCATGATGTTGAGCGGTGACTCGGCGGCGCCTTTGAGGGCGTTCTGGATGGCTTCCCTGCGCTTCGCTTTCTCCTCGTCGGTGTTTTTGGGCATCCTGTAAGCTTCCATGACCCTGTTGAAGGCCTCGGTATCCTCGATCATCATCTTCAGGGCAGTGAGCAGGCCGCTGCGGGCACGGTCGAGGACAGGTTTAACCGTCTCCCAGTTTTCCTGATACTTTTTGCTTTTCAGGGTGAGACCTGCCACCATGGATAGAAGTGCGTATCCTTGGGCGGCTGAAAGCGCCGCGGCTGAGCCGCCGCCCGGAGCCGGCGATGTGGAGGCCAGTTCCAGGAGGAAATCCTCGGCCGGGAGTTTGGACTGCTCGATACGTGCTTCGATGAACTGATCAGGCTGGAAGTTTTCAAGCTTGAGGTAGAAATCCGCCACATCAACAAGGGCCTTTTGCGGCAGAAGTCCGACCACTTCCGAGCCGATCACCGGCACGCCGAACCTGTCGGCATAGAGTTTGACCAGCTCATAGGCTGCGAATATCGGCGTTTTCTCGTAATCGATGAGGTTCATCGAGACCTGAGTGATGCCACGCTCGGCCAGCTCGAACCCCAGCGCCCTGACGCCCATCAGGCCGCCGTTCCTCGCCCGGACCATCCGGGCGATCTTTTTAGCGATTTTTACGTCCGAAGTGCCAAGGTTCACGTTGTAAGCGATCAGTATCTTGCGGACGCCGATGATGGTGGCTCCGGCAGTCGGATGCAGCTCTTTCGGGCCGTAATCAGGTTCACGGTTCGGATCGGTCTTTATCAGTTCCTTCAACTGCTCGAACTGCACCTTCTTGCTCCTAATGTTTGGCAGGTCCTTTCGCTCCGGCCTGTGTGCAGCCTCGCCGTAAAGATACACCGGAACCTTCAGCTCGTCCGCCACACGCTGAGCCAGCTTCTCGGCCAGTTCAACGCACTCCTCGATTGTCACGTCCTTAAGTGG
>JAMOPK010000188.1 GCA_027064565.1 Caldifarciminota bacterium
CGACGACTTTCGCCGGCCCGGCGACGTAACCGCCGACGACACCGAAGGCCTTGGAAAGGGTGCCCACCTCCACATCAACACGGCCGTGGAGTCCGAAGTGGTCAACGATGCCTCGTCCACCCCGGCCCAGCACGCCCTCGCCATGTGCATCGTCCACCATGACCATCGCGCCGTATTTTTCCGCCACTTCAACGATTTTGTCGAGAGGAGCGATGTCTCCGTCCATGGAGAAGACGCCATCGGTGATGATCAGGATACGCCTCGCTCCGGGAGCATGTTCTGACAGCTGTTTGTCGAGATCATCAACGTCCAGATGTTTATAAATCACCCGTTTCGCCTTTGAAAGCCTCACGCCGTCGATGATGGATGCGTGGTTGAGCTCGTCCGATACGATTAGGTCTTCGGGCGACGGGACAAGGGCTGGAATGGTGCCCAGATTGGCATTGAAACCGCTTTGATAGAGTATGGCGGCCTCTGCTCCCTTGAATTCTGCCAATTTCCTCTCGAGTTCGACATGGAGTTTCATCGTCCCGGCGATGGTTCTGACTGCCGCAGGCCCCACTCCGAACTCGTCGATCGCCTTCTTGGCGGCCTCCTTTAGCTCAGGATCATCCGCAAATCCCAGATAGTTGTTGGAACACATATTCAGGACTTTTTTGCCATCAACGACGATCCACGCACCCTGCGGACTCTCGATGGTGCGGATGGTTATGTAAAGTCCCTTTTCCTTCGCCTGCTGCAATTCCTCATCGATGAAATCCAGCTTTCCCATGGTTTACCTCCTGTGTTTTTCCAGGTTAGTTAATTGATGCTATTCTTCTTCAGCCAGAGTAAACCCTTCAGGAATCTCAAAAATGTCATCCGGTATCCTGTTTTCCGAAACGCTCACAACAAACTGAGAAAAATAAATCATGTTAACGGATGAGGCGACATTCAGAGGGTCACCTGTCTCCATCACTATTTCTATTCCGAGAGGATACAGATGTGACGTATCCCCACAGGCCTTTTGAACGGCGTGCACGATCTTATTCTTTATTTCCACGGTATCAACACCCTGCCAGATGTCTGTGAATGTTATTCCGCTTAATCGTTCAGAATCGCCGAAATTCTGGTTGCGGAAATCGACGATCTTTTTGATCGGATCATTTTTGTCAATGATGCGGCTCATCCAGAAATTGAAAACAAAATTACCATTGATGCCCGAAGAAGTAAAAGGATTGTTAAACCTTGTTATGACATTTGCCGATACACCTTTGGTTTTATAGCCAGCTATATCCCACGTGTAATCAATGGGGAATATCTCGAAATGGAAAAATTCCGGTTCGAGCAAAGAAAAAGTTGCTGCCATTTCGTTCTTGATAGCCGAACCTATATCCGAGCTGTTCATCACGGAATCCCAATCCAGCTCCTTATAGGTCTCCTCGTCGAAATCCACCTCCCACACTTTTTTCTTTTTGAAATCGTAGATTTTGGCGTTTTTGATGCTGACGAGAGCAAGCTCGGCCTCCTCATATTCAGCAAATTTGTCGCCTTTTTGATACCATGTGACTCTTGAGTCCATTCCAAGCAGCCCAGCAGATAGATGTTGGACAAGGCGCAGAGTAACATCGGCACTTACGGCGGTTGCGAAAACAACCGCAAAAACACCAGCAATACAGAACCTCCTGCACAAAACACGCATGACAACGACCTCCGTTGTTTTAAATACCCAACAAAGTTCGACTGCAATTATCCCAAATTCAGTCCGAAAGCTCGGACTCAGGATAAAGGACTATTTTCACGGCCTCCTTGTTCAGCAGAAGCTGCATAGCCTCATCAAACTTTTCCAGAGGAAAGGTATGGGTTATCAACGGCCTTATATCTACCTTCCCGGAGGTGAGCAGCTCCTGCACTTGATACCACGTCTGGAACATGAGCCTGCCGTTTATGCCCTTAATGTTCAGGTATTTGAAAACGATGTCTTCGCTGAGGTCTATGGTAACGGGTCTTGAAGGGATGCCGAGCAGGGAGACAAAGCCGTTTTTTCGCACTGCCTTGAGGCCCTGATCGATGGCCTGGGGCGCACCGGACATCTCGATCATCACGTCGACGCCAAGCCCACGCGTGTTGTCCATAATGAACTCCACGACATCGGTGTCCAGCGGGTTGATGGCAAAATCCGCTCCCATCTTCTCGGCAAAGGAGCGGCGGTAATCGCTGGGTTCTATGGCAAAGATTCTGGAAGCGCCTGCCGCCCTCGCAACGCCGATGGCCATAAGTCCAATAGGACCGAGGCCAAAAATGGCGACGGTCTTTCCGGCAAGGTCGGTCGCAAGAGTGGCGTGAACCGCATTGCCAAAGGGTTCCTGAATGGCGGCGACCTCAGGCGGGATGGTCCTGTCAGTTATCCACGCGTTTTCCTCAGGGATAGCGATGTAATCGGCATAAGCGCCATCAACGTCA